>NZ_JBJHPC010000698.1:0-3689 GCF_045257485.1 Streptomyces sp. YS-3
GTGCCAGGCGTGTCCGAACCCGTGGTGATTGTTGCTCATTTCTTCCCGCGGCCGATTTCGGAGCTTGACCATTTCCGTAATCGAATGAGTACGGGGTGAAGCGTTTTGGTGGCAGACTGCCGTGCACCGTCGGTTGGGGAGGGACAGCGAAGTGACCGCAGGAGAGTCGAGCGGGTCGGTGGTCCGGCGCATTCTGCTGGGATCGCAGCTCAGGCGCCTGCGCGAGTCCCGGGGCATCACCCGTGAGGCACTCCCGGGATTCGCGGCCGTGGCGGTACAGGCGAACGTGGCGTACAGCAGAACAGAACGCTAGGCACAGCAGGACACAAGACGAGCACGCAGGTGCGCGGGGACCATGGTTCCGAATGGCCGCTCCTGATGCAAGGGCAGATGCACGTGCACGTGCCAGGCGTGTCCGAACCCGTGGTGATTGTTGCTCATTTCTTCCCGCGGCCGATTTCGGAGCTTGACCATTTCCGTAATCGAATGAGTACGGGGTGAAGCGTTTTGGTGGCAGACTGCCGTGCACCGTCGGTTGGGGAGGGACAGCGAAGTGACCGCAGGAGAGTCGAGCGGGTCGGTGGTCCGGCGCATTCTGCTGGGATCGCAGCTCAGGCGCCTGCGCGAGTCCCGGGGCATCACCCGTGAGGCGGGGTCACCGACGACGCCGAGCGCGCGTCGCTCCTGGGGCTGGCGAAAGAGGCCAACATCGCGGGCTGGTGGCACAGTTACGGCGACGTGCTGCCCGGCTGGTTCCAGACGTACATCGGCCTGGAGGGCGCGGCCTCGCTCATCCGGATCTACGAAGTGCAGTTCGTGCACGGCCTGTTGCAGACCGAGGCGTACGCCAACGCCGTCGTCCGGCGCGGCATGCCCAACGGCTCCAGCGCGGAGATCGACCGCCGGGTGGCGCTGCGCCTGGAGCGCCAGAAGGCGCTGGTCTCCGAGCGCGCCCCGAAGTTCCACGCCGTCCTCGACGAGGCCGCGCTGCGCCGCCCGTACGGCGAACGGGATGTGATGCGCGGCCAGTTGAGGCACCTCATCGAGGTGTCCGAGCAGCCGAACGTGACACTCCAGGTGATGCCGTTCAGCTTCGGCGGGCACGCGGGCGAGAGCGGGGCGTTCACCCTGCTGCGCTTCCCCGAATCCGACCTCTCCGACATCGTCTATCTGGAGCAGCTCACCAGCTCGCTCTATCTGGACAAGCCGGAGGAGGTCGCCCAGTACGAGCGGGCGATGGAACGGCTCCAGAAGGACAGTCCGGGACCGGAGGAGAGCCGCGATCTTCTCCGTGGACTGCTCCAACTCATCTGATACGTCAGTACGATGACGTCACATCAGGGTTGTGTAGCGGAAGCGGGGGACACAGTGGACGCGACGACGGACACGGTGGCGGCGCAGTGGCAGCAGTAAGGGATGGCATGTCCTTCTTCACCGACCTGGCCCACCAGTACATCGACGGCGAGTGGCGTACCGGCAGCGGGTCGTGGGACATCATCGACTTCGATCCCTACAACGGGGAGAAGCTCGCCGCCATCACCGTCGCCACGGTGGACGAGGTCGACGAGGCCTACCGCGCGGCCGAGCGCGCCCAGATCGGCTGGGGTGAGACCAACCCGTACAGCCGAAGACTGGTCTTCGAGCGCGCGCTGCGGATCACCGAGGAGCGCGAGCCGGAGATCATCGAGGCCATCGTCACCGAGCTGGGCGGCACCCGCCTCAAGGCCGGCTACGAGGTGCACCTCGCCAAGGAGTTCCTGCGCGAGGCGATACAGCTGGCGATACGGCCGGAGGGCCGGATCCTGCCGTCGCCCGTCGACGGCAAGGAGAACCGCGTCTACCGGCTGCCGGTCGGTGTGGTCGGGGTCATCAGCCCCTTCAACTTCCCCTTCCTGGTGACGCTGAAGTCGGTCGCGCCGGCCCTGGCGCTCGGCAACGCCGTCGTGATCAAGCCGAACCAGAACGCGCCGGTGGTCGGCGGCGGCCTCATCGCCAAGATCTTCGAGGACGCCGGCCTGCCGGCCGGGCTGCTGAACGTGCTGGTCACGGATATAGCCGAGATAGGTGACGCGCTCATAGAGCACCCGGTGCCCAAGGTGATCTCGTTCGCGGGCTCCGACCGCACCGGCCGCCATGTGGCCGCCGTCGCGGGCAGCCACTTCAAACGGGCCATCCTGGAGCTGAGCGGCAACAGCGCGCTGGTGGTCCTGGACGACGCGGACATCGACTACGCGGTCGAGGCGGCGGTCTTCAGCCGCTTCGTCTACCAGGGGCAGGTCTGTATGGCCGCCAACCGCGTCCTGGTGGACCGGAGCATCGAGCAGAAGTTCACCGAGAAGTTCTGCGCACGGGTCGCGGCCCTCAAGACCGGCGACCCGGCCGACCCGGCGACCGACATCGGCCCGGTCATCAACAGCTTCCAGGCGGACGCGCTCACCGCGCTCGTCGACCAGGCCCTCGCGGAGGGCGCCACCGCGCTCGTACGGGGGCGTACGCGCGGCAGCCTCGTCGAGCCCACCGTGCTGACCGGTCTGCCCGAGGACTCCCCGCTGCTGCGGCAGGAGATCTTCGGCCCGGTGGTGCTGCTGCTCTCCTTCGACGGCGAGGAGGAGGCGGTACGGATGGCCAACGACAGCCCGTACGGCCTGAGCGGCGCCGTCCACACCGGCAACGTGGAGCGGGGCGTGCGGTTCGCCAAGCGGATCGTCACCGGCATGATCCACGTCAACGACTCGACCATCCAGGACGAGCCTTTGGTGTCGTTCGGCGGCGAGAAGTACTCCGGGCTCGGACGGCTGAACGGCGACTCCACGATCGAGGCGTTCACGACCCAGAAGTGGATTTCGGTGCAGCACGGGAGGAGCCAGTTCCCGTTCTGATCCCCTCGCACGCACGGAGCTGGTTGCTCCCGCGAACGGCCGAGGTCATAGGCTGACGCGCATGTCAGCGATCCGACTCCTCGTCCTCGGCGCGATCCGCCAGCACGGCCGGGCGCACGGCTACCAGGTCCGCAACGACCTGGAGTACTGGGGCGCCCACGAGTGGTCCAACGCCAAGCCGGGCTCGATCTACCACGCCCTCAAACAGATGGCGAAGGAGGGCGTGCTGCACGCCCACGAGATCGCGCCGAGCACGGCGGGCGGTCCGCCGCGTACCGAGTACGAGCTGACGGAGGCGGGCCGGGAGGAGTATCTGAAGCTGCTGCGCGCGGCGCTGACCTCGTACGACCAGAAGATGGACATGCTCTCGGCGGCCATCGGCTTCATGGTCGACCTGCCGCGCGCGGAGGTGGTGGCGCTGCTGCGCGACCGCCTGGAACGGCTGGCGGCCTGGCGGAGCCGGGTGACCGAGCACTACACCCCCGAGGAGGGGCCCGAGTCCCTGGGCCACATCGGCGAGATCATGAACATGTGGGTCCACTCGGCGGACGCGGAGGCGGCGTGGACGGGCGGCCTGATCTCCAGGATCGAGGCGGGCGCGTACGCGTTCAGGGGCGAGGGGGAGCCGTTCGTGGGGATCCTGGCGGACGGCGAGGACAACCCGTACGGCGGGGCGTGAGCGCGTCTGTCCGCAGGCCGGCGTGGGCCGGCCGCGCAGTTCCCCGCGCGTCGGATGCCTTGAGGGGCGCGGGGAACTGCGCGAGCAACCACGCACGATCCGCAGTCGAACACACACCCCGCACCCCGCGC
>NZ_JBJHPC010000699.1:0-3388 GCF_045257485.1 Streptomyces sp. YS-3
GGGCGGTGACGGGGGCGACGGGTGCGGTGTCCACGGTCATCGGCTCTTCTCCCCTCGGATCTCCTGGACCAGGTACGTCACGACGAACCCGAGGGAGACGGTCAGCAGCACGACGGCGATGGCGGAGCCGAAGCCGATGCGGCTGGCCTCGCCGATGATGTTGTCGGTGACGAGCACGGAGAGCACTTCGAGTCCGTTGCGGCCGTGGTTGACCGCGTACACGATGTCGAAGGCGCGCAGCGACTCGATGACGGTGATCACGCCGACGATCACATTGACCGGGCGCAGGGTGGGCAGCACGACCCGGAAGAACGTCTGGGCCTCACCGGCCCCGTCGATCGCCGCCGCTTCCTTGAGCGTGGGGTCGACCGCCTTGAGGCCGGCCAGATAGAGGATCATGACGTAACCCGTGTGCCGCCAGGCCGCCGCCAGCAGGATCATCCAGATGTTGAGGTCCGGGTCGCCCAGCCAGTCGGTCGGGTTCTCCCGGTCGCCGATGAGCGCGTTGAGGGCGCCCTGGTCGCGGGAGAAGACCAGTTGGGCGATGAAGCCGACGACGGCGAGCGAGAGCACGACCGGCATGTACAGCGTCGACTGGTAGAAGCGGCTGAAGCGGACGCCCCGGTCGATCAGTACGGCGAGCAGCAGCCCGAACGGCACGGCGACGAAGCCGAGGAAGGCCAGCCACAGCAGGTTGTGGCGGACGGCCGGCCAGAAGGGCGGGTAGTTGGTGAAGATGTCGGTGTAGTTCTGCGTACCGACCCATTTGATGTCGCCGATCCCGTCCCAGCTGGTGAAGGAGAGGACGACGGAGGCGAGGGTCGGGCCCCACACGATGGCGAGGTCGAGCAGGACGGGTATGCCCAGCAGCACGCCGAGGACGACGAGGTCGCGGGCGGTGAACCGCCGCGGTCCTCGTCGTCCGGCGCGCCGTGCGGAGATGATCGACACGGCTGAGTACTCCAAGTCGGTGCGGGGGCGGGCCGGTTGGCGACGGGCCGGCCGGACGGCGGGCGGGCCGGCCGGCGCGGCGCCCGGTGTCAGTCCGCGGCGAAGATCGACTTTCGCTGTCGTTCGATGTCGTTGACCAGCCCGTCCACGTCGTTCGGGTTGCCGATGAACCTCTGCAGCGCCGGGATCATCACGGTGGAGGAGAAGTCCGGCCGGGTGTCGCGGTCCATGAACTGCGAGATCTGCTTGGCGCCGGAGATCAGCTCGACCGACTTCTTCTGGAGCGCGCTGTACTTGGAGGTGTCGGCCCCGCTGTTGACCGCGATGTTGTTGGGGTCACTGGCGAGGTAGATGTTCTCCGCGGCCGGGGTCGCCAGCCACTTCAGGAGGTCCTTGGCGCTCTCCATGTTCTTCGCGTTCTTCAGGCTCTTGGCGTTCTTGGCGAGCAGGAACCCGTCGATGGGCGCCTCGACCGCGTCCAGACCGTGCTCGGGGTTGATGACCGGGAAGGGGAAGAAGTCGAGGTCGCCCTGGTCGGCCACCGGGAACTGCTGTCCCGCGTGGGGCAGTCCAAACACCGCCATGCCCGCCTCCTTCTTCTGCAGGCTCTGCGCGGCCTCCTGCCAGGTGCGGCCGTTGGCGCCCTTCTGGCAGTACGGCAGGATCCGGCGCCAGGTATCGAAGACCTCCTTGACGCGCTTGTCCGTCCACGCCTCCTTGCCGGCCATCAGATCGCGGTGGAAGTCGTACCCGTTGGTGCGCATGTTGAGGTAGTCGAACGTGCCCATCACGGGCCAGCCGTCCTTGTCGCAGAACGCGATGGGTACGAGCTTGTCCTTCTGCATCCGCCGGGCGAGCGCGATGTAGTCGTCGAGGGTTTTGGGCGCCTCGTAGCCGTGCTGCTGGAACACGCTCTTACGGTGGAAGACGGCCCACGGGTAGTAGTAGTACGGCGTGAGGTACTGCTTGCCGTCCTCGCCCGTCGACTGCGCCTTCAGCGCGGGCGAGAAGCCCTGGAAGCCCTGCCACAGGTCGCTGATGTCGTGCAGCAGCCCCTTCTTGGCGAAGAACTGCATCCGGTTGCCCGCGAACCACATGAAGACGTCGTCGGGCTTGCCCTGGAGATAGCGGTTGATGTTCTCCTGGAACGTGTTGTGGTCGACGGTGTTGACCTTGACCGTGCGGCCTTCCCCGGACTGCTTCGCGTACGCCGCGAAGGCCTCACCGAAGGCCTTCTTCGGCACCGCGTCCGAGGAGTTGGAGCCCAGCCGGATCGTCTTGGCGTCGCCCCCGGGCCCGCTGTCGCAGGCGGAGAGCAGCGAGGGGAGGGTGACCGCCCCGGCGCCGAACGCGGCGCTCCGGAGAAGACTCCGCCGGGACATCCGATGTCCCGCGACGCTCCCGGGCACCGCAAAACCTCTGAACGATGACTGTGCCATGTCCCCCTCCTCCAGGGTGTAACCCAACACAACCGAACGCGTGGTTTGGATCACACCCCCAACCGAAGGGGACGTCAAGGGTTCTGACGGGATTCCGAACAACCGTTACCCGTTCTGTTCCAACAGACTCCAACAAGCTCTACCGCAAACGCGCGTGGGAGAAGAGGGAAAGAAGGGGGTGGCGAATCGGTTCATCCGTCCTGGAACCGGAGGAAGGTGATGAGGGGTTACCTTCCCGCCCGCACCGCCCGGCGAGCAGTCGTCGGAGCGCTGATCGCGGCAGCCGCGGCACCGACCAGGCCCGCGTCCGTGCCCATCAGGGCGGGGGCGACCTTCAGGCCCTGGACGAAGGAGAGGGTGGCGTAGTCGTGCAGGGCGCGGCGCAGCGGGTCGAAGAGGATGTCGCCCGCCCCGGCCACGCCCCCGCCGATCACGGCGATCTCGATCTCCGTGAGGGTGGCGGTCGCCGCGATGCCTGCCGCGAGCGCCTGGGCGGCCCGTTCGAACGAGGCGAGCGCTACCGGATGCCCGGCGCGCGCCGCCGCGGCCACGGCGGCGGCCGAGGTGTCGCCGTCCGGTCCCGGCGTCCAGCCGTTCTCCCGGGCCCGGCGGGCGATGTTGGGGCCGCTGGCGATGCGCTCCACACAGCCGCGCGCCCCGCACGGACAGGGGTCGCCGTCGAGCTCGACACTGATGTGACCGATGTGACCGGCGTTGCCGGTGCGGCCCGGGTGGAGGCGTCCGCCGAGGACCAGACCGCCGCCCACACCGGTGGAGACGACCATGCACAGGGCGTTGTCGTAGCCGCGGGCCGCGCCCAGCCAGTGTTCGGCCGCGGTCATCGCCACCCCGTCGCCGACGAGCTGGACGGGCAGCCCGCCGGTGGCCGCCCGCACCCGCTCCACCAGCGGGAACCCTCGCCAGCCCGGGATGTTGACGGGGCTGACCGTCCCTTCGGACGCGTCGACCGGGCCCGCGCTGCCGACCCCCAGCGCCCC
>NZ_JBJHPC010000700.1:0-3374 GCF_045257485.1 Streptomyces sp. YS-3
GGTCCGCCGCGCACCCCGCCCGGGGCCCGTCACCCGAGTGACCTACCCGGTCCGCAATATCCCTCTAATCGGTTAAATGCCTCGTTCGAGGACATGCCCATGATCACGCTCGGGGACACATCACAGGCACACGTCCGCACACCCCCCTGGAGCACCCGCGTGGAAACCGCAGGCGTCCGCCCGGCAGAAGACAAGGAAGTTCCATGGCCACCCTGTGCCGTCCGTCAGTAGCCGTACCCGACCATGTGATCACCCAGGAGGAGACGCTCGCCCTGGCCCGTGAGACACATGCCGACCATCCCCAGCGGGACCTCGTCCTGCGGCTCATCCAGAACACCGGGGTCCTCACCCGGCACATCGTGCAGCCGATCGAGGACACCCTGCGCCACCCCGGCTTCGAGGAGCGCAACCTGCTGTACGAGGCGGAGGCCAAGGCCCGGGTCCCCGGTGTCGTCCGGCAGGCGCTGGCCCACGCCGAGGTGGAGCCCCAGGACATCGACCTGATCGTCTACGTCTCCTGCACCGGCTTCATGATGCCCTCGCTGACCGCCTGGCTGATCAACACCATGGGGTTCAGGACCGAGACCCGGCAGCTGCCGATCGCCCAGCTCGGCTGCGCCGCGGGCGGCGCCGCGATCAACCGCGCGCACGACTTCTGCACCGCCTATCCGCGCGCGAACGTGCTGATCGTGTCCTGCGAGTTCTGCTCGCTCTGCTACCAGCCGACCGACATCGGCGTCGGCTCGCTGCTCTCCAACGGTCTCTTCGGCGACGCGATCTCCGCGGCCGTGGTGCGCGGCGAGGGCGGCACCGGTATGAGGATCGAGCGCAACGGCTCGCACCTGGTGCCCAACACCGAGGACTGGATCTCGTACGCGGTGCGCGACACCGGGTTCCACTTCCTGCTCGACAAGCGCGTCCCGGGCACCATGGAGATGCTCGCGCCCGCACTCAAGGCGCTGGTCGCCCAGCACAGTTGGGCCATCGCGGACATGGACTTCTTCATCGTCCACGCGGGCGGCCCGCGCATCCTGGACGACCTGTGCCACTTCCTGGAGCTGCCCCCCGAGATGTTCCGCTTCAGCCGGGCCACCCTCACCGAGCGCGGCAACATCGCCAGCTCCGTGGTCTTCGACGCGCTGGCCCGGCTCTTCGACGAGGGCGGCGCCGCCGACGGGGCCGGCGGGCTCATCGCGGGCTTCGGCCCCGGCATCACGGCCGAGACGGCCCTCGGGCGCTGGGCCGCGGCGGCCCCGATGGCGGCGGCGATGAGCAACTGAGAACCGGCCGCGCTCACTGCTCCGGGGGCGTCTCGCGGGCGCAGGACGTCCCCGCGGCGGGCAGCACGCCGTCGAGCAGGAAGGCGTCCGCCACGTCCCGGACGCACTGCGAGGCGGCGTACCCGCCATGCCCCCCGCCCTCATACGTGAGGACCACGCCCTTGCCGAGACGGCGGGCCGTCTCGGCCGCCCACCGGTACGGCGTGGCGGGGTCGCCCCTGGTGCCGATGAGCAGCGCGGCCGGCGCGCCGGTCCGGCCGATCGAGCGGATGTAGTCCGTACCGGCGGGCCAGCCGGTGCAGGAGATCGCCGCCCCCACCTGCGCGGGGCCGAACAGCGGGGAGGCCTGGGCGAACTTCTTCTCCAACGCGGCGAGTTCGGCGGCGGGGTCCTTGGCGCGCACCGGGTCGTCGGCGCAGTTGACGGCGAGGAGCGCCTCGCGGCTGTTGTCGTCCCCGGCCCGGTCCCCCCGCGCGTCCTGCCCCGCGAACCGCCGGGTGATCTCGTCGAGGACGGCCGGGTCACCCTTGTCGTGGAGGGCCGCGATGCCCCGTGCGAGGTCCGGCCAGAGCTGCTCGCTGTAGAGCGCGTCGGTGATCGCGGTCCGCAGGTCGGCGGAGGTGAAGTCGGCGCCCGATGCGGTCCTGGCGCTCCTGCGGTCGAGCCGGGCGACGGTCGCTTTCAGGGTGCCGGCCGCCTTGGCGGTGCTCGCGCCGAGCGGACACCGGGCCCCCCGGGCGGCGCAGTCCGACAGGAAGGTGTCCAGGCCCTTCTGCAGGGCCGTGGTCTGGGCGAACGCCGACTGGGCGGCGTCGGCCGTCAGCGAGTCCACGGCGTCCAGGACCATCCGCCCGGTGCGCTTGGGGAACTGCGCCGCGTAGACCGCGCCGAGCCGGGTGCCGTAGGAGATGCCGAAGTAGTTCAGCTTCCGGTCGCCGAGCGCCCGGCGCAGTACGTCCAGGTCGCGCGAGGCGTTGATGGTCCCGACGTACGGCAGCAGTTTCCCGGTGGTCCCGCGGCACCCCTCGGCCACCGCCCGCAGCTCCTCGACGAGCTGGGCGCGCCCCTCGGCGTCGTCGGCCGGGCCGCTGTCCGAGGGGCTCTCGATGAGCTGCTCGGCCTTGGCGCCGCAGCGCACGGGGGCGCTGCGGCCCACCCCGCGCGGGTCGAAGCCCACCAGGTCGTAGGCGGGGGCCAGACGCGCGGCGACGGCCATGAAGTCGCCGAGCCCGTTGAGGCCCGACTCCCCCGGGCCGCCGAAATCGAGCACCAGCGAACCCCTGGGGGCGGTGGCGCGGGCGGGGGCGGCGCCGGTGCCCGTGCCGGTGGGGCCCTCGCCGGACTCGGCCGCCCGCACCCGGGCCACCGCGAGCGCGATGGTGCCGTTCTCGGGCCGCGCGTAGTCGATGGGCACGGTCAGCTCGGCGCACTCCATGCCCTTGGGGGCATTCCTGACGGTGCAGCCGCCCCAGGCCAGGCGCTGGGTGTAGAAGCGGGTCAGATCGGGCTGGGCGCCGTCCGCCCGGGCCGGGACCGCAAGGGCGAGCAGCGCCATCGCCGCGCCGACGGCGCCCGCTGTCGTTCCTCCGCGCATGGCAGCCCCCTCGGTCGGGTGTTCCCGGAGCAAACGTAAGCCGCCGAACGGAGTACCGCACCACGGAGTGCCCGCTGTCGTCACCCTCTGTGAGAACAGCAGGTCACCAGGGCGGTGGCCGTGACCGGTCCACCGCCCTGCCGTGGGAGGCCCGGCTATTCGCCGTGCGGGTCGGCCGGGAGTGGGCGCCCCTCCTCAGGAGGTTCGGGGTCCTCGCGTTCGGGGGCCACGGGGGCCGGTCGGATCCGGGCGGCCTCGGCGCGCAGCATCGCGTTGAGCGCCGCGAAGGGGTCGACGGGCATGGCTGAACCACCTCGCTGTGCTGGTGAGTTGACGTACCGCTGGCTCGTTCCGTACGGAACGCTCAGCAGCGCAGCACCACACAGCGCACACCGTCGGGGGAGGCCCCCCGGCCGGACCCGCCCGGGGCCGCACCGGTCCGCCCGCGCACGGCGGCCCGCGTGAGCCGCCCGGCGCCCGGCACCCGCTCCGCGCCGGGC
>NZ_JBJHPC010000008.1:0-39031 GCF_045257485.1 Streptomyces sp. YS-3
GTCGGGTCCGCCACGTCCGCCGGGTCCGCCGGGGCGGTGGGGTCCGCCGGGTCCCTCGGGTCCCCCAGGCCGGTCGAGTACGCCAGGTCCGCCGAGTCCGCGAGGTCGGCCGGGTCCCCCAGGCCGGTCGAGTACGCCGGGTCCGCCGGGTCCGCGGGGTCCGTCGGGTCCGCGGGGTCCGCCGAGTCCGCGAGGTCGGCCGGGTCTGCCGGGGCGACCCCGTCCCGCGTCGTGGGCCGCTTCGCGCCGCCCGGCGCGTACGGCGGCGGTCCCGCTTGCGGCGACCGGGGGTCCGGTACGGGCGGACTCACCGCCCGGGCAACGGACTTGAAGCGGTCGTCGAGGGTGTCGCCCGCGGTGGCGGGCGCGCTGTCCGGGGCGGGCTCGTCGTACAGGCGAGCCCACCAGTCGTCGTCCGAGGTGCGCCTCTCCCCCTGCTGACTCATGCCCCTATTGTCCACCGCACGGGCCGTACGAAAACGGTGGAACGGGTAAAAGTGGTCAGCACACAAATCCGTGGCCCGTACGCGGGAACGAGCCGACTCACCCCCGCCGGGCGGCCCTTCCCCCCACGAGAGGGCCGCCCGGCGAAGCCTTCGAGGAGTCCGCTCACCGCTCGCCCTCGCACGGGACGGCTGCGGTCGCCGCTCCCGGAGCCGTACGCCATATCGGGCGCATCGCTCTCCGCAGATCAATCCGGAACAAAGCACTCCGCGCGCAAAGCGCGCAAATGCCGTGTTGCCGACGGCTGTTGGTACTGCGGTTGCGCCAGCTTGGCAGAGCGACGGAAGGTGCGGGGACGATGTTGTGAGGCGGGTTCGCGCCGTGGCCGTTTTCCGCCACGGCCCGAACGGCCGGAGGAGAGGGGCGGACGAGGGTGCTCGGAGCGATAGGCCTGGACGAGACGCAGGAGTCGGCGTACCGGACGCTGGTGGCGCTGGGCGCGGCCGAGGTCGCGGACCTGGCGCACCGGCTCGCGCTGCCCGAGCCGGACACCGAACGGGCGTTGCGGCGCCTGGAGCGCCAGGGCCTGGCCGCCCAGTCCTCGGCCCGGACCGGGCGGTGGGTGGCGGCGCCGCCCGGTGTCGCGCTCGGCGCGCTGCTCACCCAGCAGCGCCACGAGCTGGACCAGGCGGAGCTGGCGGCGGCGCTGCTGGCCGAGGAGTACCGAGCCGAGGCCGCCGAGCCCGCCGTGCACGATCTGGTGGAGGTGGTGACCGGCGCGTCCGCCGTCGCCCACCGCTTCCACCAGCTCCAGCTCGGCGCGGCCGACGAGGTGTGCGCGCTGGTCACCGGCGACCCGGTCGCGGTGACCGGGGTCGACAACGAGTCCGAGGAGCGGGCGGTGACCCGGGGCGTCGCCTACCGGGTGGTGATCGAGCGCGAGATGCTCGCGCTGCCCGCCGGGATCGTCGAGGCCACCACGGCGCTCGGGCGCGGGGAGCGGGTGCGGACGGTGGAGCGGGTCCCCACCAAGCTGGTGGTGGCCGACCGCAGCCTGGCGATGGTGCCGCTGACCGGCCGGGACGCCGAACCCGCCGCCCTGGTGGTGCACGCCAGCGGCCTGCTGGAGTCGCTGATGGGCCTCTTCGAGGCGGTGTGGCGGGAGGCGCTGCCGCTGCGCCTGGCGGGCACGGGGGTCCGGGAGGAGCCGTCCGGCCCCGACGCCACGGACCTGGAGATCCTGTCGCTGCTGCTGGCCGGGATGACCGACGCCAGCGTGGCCAAACAGCTGGGCCTCGGCCTGCGGACCGTACAGCGCCGGGTGAAGGGTCTGATGGAGCTGACCGGCGTCACCACCCGGCTCCAGCTGGGCTGGCACGCCTACGAGCGCGGCTGGGTGGCCCGGTAGCGGCGGTCGGACGGCGCGGCGCGTGCCGCGCACCCCTCCCCCGCCCTGCACGGACGTCCGCATTGCTGCACGCTGGGCAGGTGGGCATATGGCTGCTCCTGGTCATGGGCCTGGTGATGCTCCTCGGGCTGTTCGGCGTGCTGGTGCCGGGGGCGCCCGGCCCGGCGATCGTGTGGGCCGCCGTGGCGTGGTGGGCCCTCACCGACACCACCGGCACGGCCTGGGCGGTGCTCGCCGGGGCGACGGGCCTGCTGCTGCTCGCCCAGGCGCTCGAACTGTCGCTGCCGCCCCGCCGTCTGAAGGCGGCCGGGGTGCCCCGCCGCTCGCTGCTCGCCGCCGGTCTCGCGGCGATCGCCGGATTCTTCCTGCTGCCGGTCGTCGGCGCGGTGGCGGGTTTCCTGGCGGGGCTGTACGGGGCGGAGCGGATGCGGCTGGGCAGCCATGGGGCGGGCTGGTCGTCGGCCCGCACGGTGCTGCGGTCCGGCGGGTACTCGGTCCTGGTGGAGCTCGTGGCGTGTCTGCTGGTGGTGGGTCTGTGGGCGGGCGTGGTGATCTGGGCCTGACCGGGCCGGGGACGTAGGTCCCGCGCCCCGGACGCGCTGGTCCCCGGAGCCGATGACCTCGACCGGGTGCGCGTGTGACGCTGGGGCATGACCGAATTCAGCGCGGCCGAGCGCGCGTACCTCAGGACCCAGCGGCTGGGCCGGCTGGCGACCGTCGACCCCAAGGGCCAACCCCAGGCGAACCCCGTGGGGTTCTTCCCGCAGGACGACGGCACGATCCTGATCGGCGGGTACGCGCTCGGCACCACCAAGAAGTGGCGCAACCTCCTGGTGAACCCCCGGCTCGCGCTGGTCGTGGACGACGTGGTGAGCGTACGGCCGTGGCGGGTGCGGGGCGTGGAGATCCGGGGGGCGGCCGAACTGCTCACCGGGCCCCACGCGTTGGGCCCGCACTTCAGCGAGGAGCTGATCCGTATCCACCCCGACAAGATCCACAGTTGGGGTCTGGACGAGGAGTAGCGGTCGCGGACGGCCCGCCGGGACGGAGCCGTCGTCCTGCGCGGCTCGGCTCAGGGGCTGACCGCGAGCACCAGGTACGCGGCGAAGAGGGCCAGGTGGACACCGGCCTGCATCGGGGTCGCGCGGCCCGGGACGACGGTGAGGATGCCCACGCCGACGGTGAGCGCGAGCAGCACCATATGGCTGGCGCCGAGGCCGAGGACCAGGGGTCCCGAGAGCCAGACCGAGGCGAGGGCGACCGCCGGAATGGTCAGTCCGATGCTCGCCATGGCCGAGCCGAGCGCCAGGTTGAGGCTGGTCTGCACCCGGTCGCGGGCGGCGGCCCGGGAGGCGGCGATGGTCTCGGGGAGCAGCACGAGCAGGGCGATGACCACACCGACGACGGAGGCGGGCAGCCCGGCGGCGGCCACCCCGCGCTCGATGGTCGGCGAGACGCCCTTGGCCAGGCCCACCACCGCGACCAGGGCCACCGCGAGCAGCCCCACGCTGACCAGCGCGGTCCGGGCGGCCGGCGGCTCGGCGTGCTCCTCCTCAAGGACCTCGCCCTGCTGGGTGACCGGCAGGAAGTAGTCGCGGTGGCGCACGGTCTGGGTGGCGACGAACAGTCCGTACAGCGCCACCGAGGCGAGGGCGGCGAAGACGAGCTGGGCGGGGGAGAACTGCGGGCCCGGCTTGCTGGTGGTGAAGGTCGGCAGCACCAGGCTGAGTCCGGCGAGCGTGGTCACGGTGGCGAAGGCGGCGCCGGTGCCCTCGGGGTTGAAGACGGCCAGTCTGCGGCGCAGGGCTCCGATGAGGAGGCAGACGCCGACGATGCCGTTGCAGGTGATCATCACGGCGGCGAAGACGGTGTCCCGGGCGAGCGTGGCGCTCTTGCCGCCGCCGTCCGTCATGAGGGTGACGATCAGCGCGACCTCGATGACCGTCACCGCGACCGCGAGCACCAGCGATCCGAAGGGCTCCCCCACCCGGTGCGCCACGACCTCGGCGTGGTGCACCGCCGCCAGTACCGCGCCCGCGAGGAAGCAGGCCACCAGCGCGATCAGGGCCGAGGGGAGCGAGCGCCCCCAGGTGAACGCGAGCAGCACCACGGCGAGCGCCGGCACGAACGCCGACCACCGTTCCCGTGGGAGGCGGGCGAGGCGGATCATGTTCCGACGTTCCCAGACGGGGCCGCCCGGCGCCCGTCGGCCGGGCCGTCCGCGCGCCCTCGCGCCCTAGGTGGCGGCGCCGGACACACCGGCCGCGAGCAGGTGCTGATGGGCGTACGAGCGCCAGGGCCGCCACGGTTCGGTGGCGCCGCGGTCGCCTCCCGTCCCGTCGTCGGGGTCCACGTCGGGCTCGCCGAGCGCCCGCATGCGGATCAGCGTCACGGTGCGGGCGTCGAGGCCGGGCAGGGTGCGCAGGACCCGTACCGCCTCCTCCCGGTCGGCTCCCGCGTCCAGGCGCAGCCTGCCGTCCGCGAGCGCGGCGGCGAGCCCGGCCAGGACCGGATCGGGGTGCGCGGCGAGGGTGGCGGGCTCGGGGAAGAGGTGGGTGAGCGGGCCGCACGGCACGTCGAGCCGCTTCCCGTACGCCTCGGTCAGCTCGCCCGCCACGTCCCGGCCGACCAGCGCCCGTACCGCGTACTCGTCCGGGTCGGCGGCCCCCGGCGAGCGCATCCCGGGCCGGGCCGCGACCAGGGGGGCGAGGCGGGGGTCGGCGGCGAGCCGCTCGTCCACCGCGTACGGGTCGGCGTCGAGGTCGAAGAGGCGGCGCAGGCGCTGCACGGCGGTGGTGAGGTCGCGCAGGTCGGTGAGGTGGAGGCGGGCCTCAAGCCAGCCGCCCCGGCGCGGTCGCGCCTCGTCGACGGCCACGATGCCCGTGCCGTACGGCAGCCGCAGGGTGCGGCGGTAGGTGCGGGTGCCCGGCTCGCCGGTCATCTCCTCGGCTCCGGCCACCGCCTCCCGGGCGAGCAGGTCGAAGACCGGGCCCGCGGCGTACGGGCCCCGGTGGGCGAGGCGCAGCGGGATGCCGGCGGCGAAGGCGGCCCGGCCGGACCCGGCCCGGGTGCCGGACTCCGCCCGCAGTGCGCTGGGGGTGCGGGCGTAGATCTGCCGGATGGTGTCGTTGAACTGCCGCACGCTGGCGAACCCGGCCGCGAAGGCGATGTCGGTGACCGGCAGCCCGGTGGTCTGGAGCAGCACCCGGGCGGTGTGGGCGCGCTGGGCCCGGGCGAGGGCGACCGGGCCCGCGCCGAGTTCGGCGGTGAGCTGGCGCTGGACCTGCCGGGTGCTGTAGCCGAGGCGCGCCGCGAGGCCGGGGACGCCCTCGCGGTCGACCACGCCGTCCCCGATGAGGCGGACGGCGCGGCCCACCACGTCGGCGCGGACGTTCCACTCCGCCGAGCCGGGCACCGCGTCGGGTCGGCAGCGGCGGCAGGCGCGGAAGCCGTGGCCCTGGGCGGCGGCGGCGGTCGGGAAGAAGCGGACGTTCTCGCGTTTGGGGGTGACCGCCGGGCAGCTGGGGCGGCAGTAGATGCCGGTGGTCACCACGGCGAAGAAGAACACGCCGTCGAAGCGGGCGTCCCGGCTGCTGACGGCCTCGTAGCGGGTCTCGTCGGCTTCATGGGCCCGGTCGGCCTCGGCGGGCGTCCTCGTGTCGCTCTCCACGTACGTCGTCACCTGTCCAGTGTGCGCGCGCAGGAGTGCTGGTACTGGCGGGAATCGGACACGGCGCTGGGGGTGCCCGGGGGGCGCCTGCGGGTTGTCGGTGGCCGAGCGCGCGGATCCCCGCGCCCCTGACTGCCTCGGGGCGCGGGGATCCGCGCGAGAAACCAAGCACGGTCGGCGGACGACGGCGCCGGGTCCGCGTTCCGCCTTCGGGACCGTCAGCGGGCGCGGCCCCGCTTGGCCGCGTAGTTCGCCCGGCCCTCGGCCGACCTCAGCCGCCAGTCTCGGCGGATCTCGTTGCGCAGCCGCGCGTCCGTCTTGGCGACGATCCGCTGGTTCTCGCGGATCAGCTTGCGGTAGCTCTCCAGGCGCCGTTCGGGCAGCGATCCGTCCTCGATCGCCGCGAGCACCGCGCACCCCGGCTCCGCCTCATGGGCGCAGTCGTGGAAGCGGCACTCCCGGGACAGCTCCTCGATCTCCGCGAAGACCTGTGCGACACCGGTCTCGGCGTCCCACAGGCCGACCCCGCGCAGCCCCGGGGTGTCGATGAGGACACCGCCGCCGGGCAGGGCGAGCAGATTGCGGGTCGTGGTGGTGTGCCGGCCCTTGCCGTCGACGTCCCGGGTGGCCTGCACCCCCATCACGTCCGCGCCGAGCAGCGCGTTGGCCAGCGTGGACTTGCCCGCGCCGGACTGGCCGAGCAGCACGCTGGTGCCGCCCGAGACGACCGCCCGCAGCACCTCGACGCCGTCGCCGGCCGTGGAGCTGACGGCCAGGACCTGGACGCCGGGCGCGGCGGTCTCCACGTCCCGCACCAGATAGGAGAGCCCGACCGGATCGGGCACCAGGTCGGCCTTGGTGAGGACGACGAGCGGCTGCGCGCCCGACTCCCACGCCAGGGCCAGGAACCGCTCGATCCGCCCGAGGTCCAGCTCCGCGGCGAGCGAGACCGCGATGATCGCGTGGTCCACGTTGGCCGCGAGGATCTGCCCCTCGGACCGGTTGGAGGAGGTGTTGCGTACGAAGGCGGTACGGCGCGGCAGGTACGCGCGCACGAACCGGGGGTCGCCGCCGGGGTCGACGACGGCCCAGTCACCGGTGCAGATGACCCGCATCGGGTCGTGCGGGGTGACGAAGGCGGTGTCGGCGCGCAGCGGGCCGTCGGCGGTGACGAGGTCGCACTGGCCCCGGTCGACCCGGACGACCCGGCCGGGCAGCAGGCCCTGGTCGGCGTAGGGGGCGAACTCGGCGGCCCAGGCGTCGTCCCAGCCGTAGGGGGCCAGGGGGTGCGAGGACAGGGAGGTGCGCGACTGCTGCGAAGCAGAAGAGGAGGACAAGGGGGGACCCTTCACAAGGGTGGCCCCGGCGGTGCGTTGGGTTCAGCCGGCGGCCACGGGAGTGGAATTGACGCACTTCTGGATGAGGGCAGCGCCCATCGCCATGACAGCCATCGCTCACACCTCCCGGTTCGGTCGCAGGGTCGTACGCGTCGGCCAACGGCCGCCGTACGGAACGCAGTCACCATAACGCCGGGCCCATGACCCGGCCAACTGATTTATCCGCGCCCGCCGGCCGCCCGTGAGGCGGTCTGCGGGGCGGTCTGCGGGGCGGGCGCCAGGAAGACGTACCAGACCGTCCCGGTGCGGGGCGTTACCACCTTGCGCCCGGGCCAGGAGCGGGCGTACGCGGGCGGGTTGGGGGCCGACTGGACGAGGGCGAGCGGGGTGCGCCGGGCCGCCGCCACGATGCCCGGCACCGTCGCCGTCCGGTCGCGGCGGTCGCTGGCGTGCGAGGAGCAGCCTCCGTAGAAGGCCTGCGGCTGGGACTGGTCGCCGACGATGGTGCAGGGCGGCCGGATGCCGTACTCCCCGAGCCGGGCCACCAGCCACTCGTCGTCCGAGCGCAGCGCCTGCTGCCGTGCTGTGCGCCGGTCCAGGATCCCGTACTGGCCCCAGAGCTGGAGCCCCAGGCACACCGCGACGGCCGCCCCCGCGACGATCCGCCACCGTCCGCGCGCCGCCGCCACCGCCCCGGCCGCGCACTCGGCGACGACCAGCGCGAGCAGCGCGTACGCGGGGATCAGGAAGCGGGGGGCCGCGTAGCCGATGCCGAAGAGGTACGGCACGCCGAGGGCCGCCGCGCACCACACCGCCAGCAGCGCCGGGCGGCCCCGCCCGGCCCTGGTCGCGCAGAGCACCCCGAGAGCGGTGAGCAGGGGCAGCGCCAGCCACCACACCGCGCTCTGGTGGGGGTTGGGCCAGCCGGAGGTGCAGGGGCGGCAGAGCAGCGGGCCGTTGAGGGTCATCAGGTTCATGCCGAGCGCGTTGTGCAGGCTCAGGCCGCCCTGGGCCTCGCCCGCCCCGTGCACCCGTTCCAGGAGGCCGCCGAAGCGCAGATACGCCTCGACGATCCAGGGCAGCACCCCGGCGGCCAGACCGGCCAGGACCGCGAGGGCGGGGCGCGTCCGCCGCCGGGCGGGGACCGCGAGGACCGCCGCGAGCAGGGCGAGCGCCAGATAGCCGCCGTCATAGGGCCGCACCAGCGCCGTGAACGCCACGCTCAGCGCCACCGCGAGCAGGGGGCCGCGGCGCCGCTCCCGGTCCTGGGCGGCGTGCAGGAACCAGCCCGCCCCGGCGAGCGCGCCGTAGGCCACGTACAGGTTGGGCATGACCTCGCCCGCGTAGAACTGCACCACCCACAGACCGCTGAAGAGCACGGCGGCGAGCAGGACGACCCGGCGGCCCACCAGGGTCAGCCAGGGGCGGAAGGCGAGGGTGAGACCGGTGGCCGCGAGCAGCAGCATCCAGGCGCGCAGCACCGGCACCGAGCCGGTCAGCTGGGCGGCGGGCGCGGCGAGCCAGCTCACCCCCCGGGCGCGGGGCTCGCTGAAGAAGGCGTCGGGGACCCGGGGGTCGACCTGGCTGACGTACACCGTCTCGTCCCAGCCCAGCGGCAGCCGCCAGGCGCCGGTGGCCAGTTGGACCGCGGCGCAGGCGAGCGCGAGCACCACCCCCACCAGCGCCAGGCGGACGGTGTCCGGCCGCGGGGGACGCACGGCCGGTCGGCTCGGCAGGGACCGGGTCACTTGATCGGCGGCAGCCATGCGCCCAACCTACGCGGCCCGGGGCGGCACCGGCAGCCGGAGGGCGCCATCGGGCGGGTGTCCGTTTCCTCCAAGACCGGCGGCCAGGCCCCGCCCTACGGTGGCGTCATGAACGCACGATTCGACTCCATCGGCCTGGTCGTCTCCGACATGGCCGCCTCGCTCGCCTTCTACCGCCGTCTGGGCCTGGACATCCCGGCCGGGGCCGACACCGAACCGCATGTGGAGCACACGCTCGCGGGTGGCACCCGCATCCTGTGGGACACCGAGGAGGTGCTGCGCTCCTTCGACCCGGGGTGGACGCGTCCGCAGGGCGGCGGCCGGGCCGACCTGGCCTTCGTCTGCGACGGGCCGGACGAGGTGGACCGGCTGTACGAGGAGCTGGTGGCGGCCGGGTACTCCGGTCACCTCAAGCCCTTCGACGCCTTCTGGGGGCAGCGCTACGCGACGCTCCACGATCCGGACGGGGTGGGCGTCTCGCTCTTCGCCGCCTCGGCGTAGCCGGTCAGGGTGGTCCCGGCCAGAGCGCGCGTCTCGCGCGCGAGGTGGGCCTGGTCGGCGCAGCCGACGGCGAGCGCCGCCTGCGCGTAGGGCACGCCGTCCAGGACCAGGCCGAGGGCCCGTTGCAGGCGCAGGACGCGCGCGAGGGTCTTGGGGCCGTAGCCGAAGGCGGCCAGTGAGCGGCGGTGCAGCCGGCGGGCGCCCAGCCCGACCGCCTCGGCCGTCGCGGCGACCGTGGCGCCCGCGGCGAGCCGCTCGGCCACCGCGCGCATCAGCGGATCCGGCTCCCCCGCCCGGGCCAGCGCCGCGGCCTCCAGGGCGGTGGCCGGGTCCGGGGCCTGCGCGATCCGCTCCGCGAGGCGGCGCACCTCACCGCCGGGCCAGAGCGCGCCGAGGTCCACGCGCCGGTCGCGCAGTTCGTGCGCCGGGACGCCGAGGGCGGCGGGCCCCGCGCCGGGCGCGAACCGCACACCGACGAACCGGGTCCCGGCGGGCGCGTCCGGTACGTACGCGTGCGTGTCGGGGCCGGCGACGAACAGCTTCCCCTCGCACCACAGCAGGTCCATGCAGCCGTCCGGCAGGACGGGACGGACGGCGCCCGCCCCGATGGTGCGCGCCCAGACCACCGCGCCGGGCAGTCGCGCGGCACGCTCTCGGTACATGTCTTCGAGGCTACGCGCCCCGGGGAAGGTTCAGGTCCTGTCCTTGCCGTGCCCGTCGCGCGTCCCGTGCAGCCGGGCCTTCACATGGTCCGGCGGCAGGAAGCGCGACCACCGCTCCGGGTACTCCGCGGGCATCCCGGTGTCGGCCGGGTCGTGGTCCGCGGGGTCGTAGTCCTCCGGGTCGCCCTGGTAGGCGGCCCGGGCCTGGGCCGCGCGGGCCACGATCTCGGCGGCCTGGGCCGCCTTGACCCGCTCGTTGGCGGCGCGGGCCGCGGCCGTGGCGACCGACGGCCAGACCCGGTCGATCGCCGCGTTCACGGCCGCGCCCACCAGGACCGCGAAGGCCGACACGCCGATCCAGAGCAGGACCGCGACCGGCGCGGCCAGCGACCCGTAGATCGTGGGGCCCTCGACCGTGCTGGTGAGGTAGATCCGCAGCAGGAAGGAGCCGAGCACCCACATCGCCAGGGCCACCAGCGCGCCCGGCACGTCCTCGATCCACGGCGAGCGGACCGGCACCGAGACGTGGAACAGGGTGGTCAGAAATGCCACCGAAAGGAGGATCATCACCGGCCAGTACAGAACGCTGATGAGGTCCGTTCCCCACGGGATCAGCTCGACCACCCGGTCCGGGCCGACCACCGCCAGCGGCAGCACCACCGCGCCGATGAGCAGGGCCACGATGTAGAGCAGCAGGGAGAGCAGCCGGGTGCGCACGATGCCCCGGCGGCCGTCGAGCCCGTACATCACGGTGATGGTGTCGATGAAGACGTTGACGGCCCGGGAGCCCGACCAGAGGGCGAAGGCGAAGCCGAGGGAGACGATTTCCGGCCTTTTCCCCTTGGTGACGTCGGCCAGGAGGGGCTCGGCGAAATCGTGCACACCCCGGTCGGAGAGGACCGACTGGGCGGCGGTGAGGATGTTCTTGCTGATGGTGTCGACGGTGTGCGTGTTGGTCCAGCCGTCGACGTAGCCGAGCAGCGCGATCAGGCTGAGCAGCAGCGGAGGCAGCGAGAGCAGGGTGAAGAACGCCGCCTCGGCCGCGAGTCCCAGGATGCGGTACTCGATGCACGAGTTGACGGTGTCCTTCAGCAGCAGCCAGCCCATCTTCCGCTTGGAGACGTTGCGGTAGAGGACACGGGCCCGGTGGAGTCGGCTCGGGGCCCGGTGGAGTCGGCCCGATGGCCGCTCGGGTGTTTCATTTGCTGGCTGCACCTCCTTACCGTATCGGCATGGCAGCCACCACCCACACAGTGACCAACCAGGCTCCGCCCCTGGTGGGATACGACGTCTTCTTGTCCGACCGTGCCCTTGCCGAGGGGGTGGAACGCCATCTGGCGCCGCTGGCGCCCGGCCTCGCCGAGGAGGCGCGCGACGAGCTCAGCGGCCTCGGGCGCACCGCCGGTTCCTCCCAGGCGCAGGGGTGGGGCGTGCTGGCGAACGAGAACCCGCCGAAACTGCGCACCCACGACCGCTACGGCAACCGGATCGACGAGGTCGACTTCCACCCGAGCTGGCACCGGCTGCTCGGCCACGCCGTCGGGGCGGGCCTCACCGACGCCTGGGGACGGCCCGGGGGCCATGTGCGGCGCGCCGCCGGGTTCCTGGTGTGGACGCAGGCCGAGGCGGGCCACGGGTGCCCGCTGTCGATGACGCACGCGGCGGTGCCCGCGCTGCGGGCCGACCCGGCGCTGGCCGCCGAGTGGGAGCCCCGGCTCACCTCCCATGTGTACGAGGAGGGGCTGCGCCCGCCCGCCGACAAGGCCGGGGTGCTCTTCGGGATGGGCATGACGGAGAAGCAGGGTGGCAGCGACGTCCGGGCCAACACCACCCGGGCGAGGCCGCTGGGGGACGGCGGCGAGTATCTGCTGACCGGGCACAAGTGGTTCTGCTCCGCGCCGATGTCCGACGCCTTCCTGGTGCTCGCGCAGGCGCCCGGCGGGCTGACCTGCTTCCTGGTGCCCCGGGTGCTGGACGACGACACCCGCAACACGTTCCGCATCCAGCGGCTCAAGGACAAGCTGGGCAACCGGTCCAACGCGTCCAGCGAGGTCGAGTTCGACGAGACGTGGGCGCGCCGGGTCGGCGAGGAGGGGCGCGGGGTGCGCACCATCATCGAGATGGTGGCGGCGACCCGGCTGGACTGCGTGGTCGGCTCGGCGGCGCTGATGCGCCAGGGCGTGGCGCAGGCGATCCACCACGCCGGCCACCGCAGCGCGTTCGGCGGGGTGCTGATCGAAAAGCCGCTGATGAAGAACGTGCTGGCGGACCTGGCGCTGGAGTCGGAGGCGGCGACCACGCTGGCGCTGCGGCTCGCGGCGGCGCAGGACGCGGTCCAGAGCACGGGTTCGCCGGAGGAGCAGGCGCTGCTGCGGCTCGCGGTGCCGG
Organism: Streptomyces sp. YS-3; assembly: GCF_045257485.1. Taxonomy (NCBI): domain Bacteria; kingdom Bacillati; phylum Actinomycetota; class Actinomycetes; order Kitasatosporales; family Streptomycetaceae; genus Streptomyces; species Streptomyces sp. YS-3. The sequence continues at coordinate 12,177 of NZ_JBJHPC010000008.1, forward strand.
CCGCCAAGTACTGGGTGACCAAGCGCTGCACGCCGCTCGTCGCCGAGGCGCTGGAATGCCTGGGCGGCAACGGTTACGTGGAGGAGTCCGGGCTGCCCCGGCTGCTGCGCGAGTCGCCGCTCAACTCGATCTGGGAGGGCTCGGGCAACGTCCAGGCGCTGGACGTGCTGCGGGCGCTCCAGCGCGAGCCGCACGCCCTGGACGCCTTCCTCCAGGAGGTCGGCCGCGCGCGCGGCGCCGACCACCGGCTGGACGGGGCGATCAAGGACCTGCTGACGGAGCTGGCGGACCTGGAGGGCGTCGAGGCCCGGGCGCGCCGGCTGGTGGAGCGGATGACGCTGGTACTCCAGGGGTCGCTGCTGGTGCGCTGGGCGCCGCCGGAGGTCGCGGACGCGTTCTGCGCGTCCCGTCTCGGCGGCGACTGGGGCTCGGCCTTCGGGACGCTGCCGCACACGCTCGACCTGGGCGCGATCGTCCAGCGGGCCCGCGCGGAGGTCTGACCGGGGCATACGAGGAGCGGGCGCCCGGGGCCTCAGCGGCCCGGGGCGTCCTGACCGGACGTGCGTCGGGGGTGGTGCTGCGCCGACACGGCACCACCCCCGCACTCTCATGCGCCCTGACGGGCCATGACGACCGGACGTCCGGTGTTCCACCACCTTCGTACACACGCGCGGCCGTTCGCGAGAGTTGCAAAGGGTTGCAACCATGTGCGGCATATCGCCGCGCGCGAGGGCGCGGGCGGGCACGATGAATGCGTGGCGGCCGTGTTCAACTCCCCCTCGGAACGCGGGTGCCGACAGGAGGACCCAGTGCAGGACACCACCACCCTCGACCCGGCCCGGCTGGCCGCGATGGATGTGCGGGAGGCGACCCGGCTCCTCAAGGGCATGCGGGCCGCCACCCTCGCCGGACTGCCCTCCAGACCCGCCCCGCGCGCGGAGATCCACGCGTCCTGGCGCCGGCTGCTCCGCCACGGCCTGGACCCGGACGGCGCCGGGCACACCCGGCTGCTGCCGCTGGCGGAGGTGGAGCGGCGCCGGCAGTCCTCACCGCTGCGGGAGGTGCTGCCGGTGCTGCGGGAGGCGCTGGTGTCGGTCGCGGACGCGGCCCAGCACATCATGGTCGTCTCGGACGCCGACGGCATGCTGCTGTGGCGCGAGGGCCACGCCTGCGTCCTCAGGAACGCCGACGCGCTCGGCTTCCAGGTCGGGGCCGACTGGAGCGAGGAGGCGGTGGGGACCAACGGGGTGGGCACCCCGCTGATCACCGGCCGTCCGATGCTGGTGCACTCCGCCGAGCACTTCCTCTCCACCCATCACACCTGGACCTGCGCGGGGGCACCGATCGTCGATCCGCGCGACGGGCGGCTGCTGGGCGTGGTGGATGTGAGCGGCCCACTGTCGACGATGCACCCGGCGACGCTGGCGTTCGTCACCTCTGTCTCCCGTCTGGCCGAGGCCGAGCTGCGCACCCGCCATCTGGCGGCCGTGGAGCGGCTGCGGACGGTGGCCGCGCCCGTGCTGTGCCGGATCGGGGGCCGGGCGCTCGCCGTGGACACCAACGGCTGGACGGCCGCGGTGACGGGGATGCCGCCGGTGGACCGGCTGCCGCTGCCGAAGTCGTTCCGGGCGGGCCGGGTCTGGCTCCCGTCGCTGGGCATGTGCGCGGTCGAGCCGCTGCCGGGGGGCTGGCTGGTGCGGGTGGTGGGCGACGGCGCGGGGCGTGCGGAGGCGCTGCCGCGCCGGGTGGTGCTGGATCTGAGCCGGCGCCGCGCGTCGGTGACGGTCTCGGGGGACGCGGGCAGCTGGGCGCAGGAGCTGAGCCCGCGCCACGCCGAGCTCCTGTACGTGCTGGCCCTGCACCGCTCCGGGCGTACGGCCGCGCAGCTGGCCCAGGACATCTTCGAGGACCCGACGCGTACGGTGACGGTACGGGCGGAGATGTCCCGGCTCCGGCGCCATCTCGCGGAGGTGCTCGCACACCGGCCGTACCGGTTCGCGGAGGACGTGGAGGTGGAGGTGGTCCGGCCCGCCCGCCCCGCCGACCTGCTCCCGCACTCCACGGCCCCGGCGGTGCGCGGGGCCCGCCACCACCCGCACTGACCCGCGCTTGATGGTGAAGCCATGGCCATGGTTCGGTGGCGGTATGCACATCCCCGTCACCACCTGGTCCCTGGAGCAGACGTCCCCGGCCGACCTGCGCCCCGCCGCCGAGCCCGCCGCGGGTGTACGGATCGTCCGCGCCGAGGTGCCCTCGCCGGAGTTCAGCCGCTTCCTCTACACGGCGGTCGGCGGCGACATCCGCTGGACCGACCGCCTGTCGTGGACGTACGCGGCGTGGCAGGAGTTCCTCTCCCGGCCGGGCGTGGAGACGTGGGTGGCGTACGAGAACGGCACCCCGGCCGGGTACGTCGAGCTGGAGGCGCAGGACGAGGGCGCGGTGGAGATCGTCTACTTCGGCCTGGTCCCCGCGTTCCGGGGCCGCCGCATCGGCGGCCATCTCCTCTCCTGCGGCATCGCCAGGGCCTGGGACCTGGCCGGCCGCTGGCCGGGCCGCGACGCCACCAAGCGGGTGTGGCTGCACACGTGCTCGCTGGACGGGGAGCACGCGATGGACAACTATCTGCGGCGCGGCTTCCGGCTGTTCGACACGAAGGTGGAGGAGCAGGAGGAGGTCGCGGCGCCGGGGCCCTGGCCGGGGGCGTACTAGGGCCTCTCCTGCGGGGCTCAGCCGGGTGCGGGCGGGCCGAGGTGGTCCTGGATGAGGCGGTGCAGGGCGTGGTCGGGGCCGTCGGCGCGTTCGGCGAGCAGGGATCCGCGCAGTGCGAGCGCGGTGCAGGCAGCCGCGGTGGCGACGGCGACCCATACCGCCGGAACGGCACCCCACAGACCCGACCAGGCGACGGCGGCGTAGAGGCAGACGAAGGGCACCATCACGAGCCCCAGCAGCTGTCGTGCGAGCAGGAACCCCCACCCCCCGACGATGATCAGGACAGCCGCCCAGGCCAGCCACACCGGTCCCCACGGGTGCTGGCCGACGGCCGCCTCGGCGGCACGCTCGGCGGCGTGGCCGGAGACACCGAGGACGAGGGCGAGCAGGAGGCGCAGGTGCCAGCTGCGGCCGTAGACGTAATCCGGGTGCTGGACGGGCTTGTCGGCCCGTTCCCAGGCGGAGGTGGGGACCGTCTGTCGCCGGTAGAGGAAGTCGATGACGGCCAGGCGCAGCGGGAGGGGAAGCAGGCGGAGCACGCGCGACCGCGCGGCGGGAAGTGCGGCGGCGAGCAGTGCCGCGTCCGCGCGCAGGGTTTGGAGATCCGTCGCATCCCCCCGGACCGCGGAGGCTTCCACCAGCGTCGCGACGCGGCGGAGTCCTTCCGGTCCCCATGACGGGTCCGGCCACGGCTCACCCCACCGCACCACGCTCAGCGCCACCAGAATCCGCGGATCCACCTCGACCCCGGGCGGCGGCTCCGCCCCCGCCCCGACGATCGCGCCCGCGATCAGGCTGACGCGCCGGACCAACGGGTCATGGGGACCGGTCGCGAACGGCTGCCACACCCACATGTAGTCGGGCAGGCGCACTCGCTGCGGGGTCTCCCGGAGCGCCTCCTCGATCGCGCGGTCCCGCAGCAGGTCACCGAGGTAGAAAGCGGCGTCCACCGATGTCGTGTCCATCAGGAAGACGGAGAGGGCGACCGCCGCGCGCGGGGTCCGGATCGTCCACAGGGCGCGCAGCGCCTCCGGGCTTCCCCCCAACGCCGCCGTCCGCAGCGCGGGAACCGCCAGATCGCCCATCCCCGCGAGGGCGGAGCCGGCCTCGGGGACCCGGGGCAGGAGCCGGGCGAGTTCTTCGGCCGCGCTCGGCAGATTGGTGGCGGCCAGCGCCGCGACCGCCGCCGTGCGGCCCGGACCGGCACAGGCGGCGATCTCGACCAGGAGCGCGAAGACCGCCCGGCCCCGGGGCCGCCGGTCCCCCGCCACCACGCCGAATGCCGCGATCACCGCCTGGCGGTCCTGGCCCGTCTCGCGGCCGAGCCGGTGTCTGAACCTGGACACGATCTGCCGGGCCAGCGCCTCGTCCACCACCTGCGCGTCCGCCAGGCACTGGAACGCCAGGACGGCGTCCTCCGCGAGCACCGCCCGGACCACCTCGGTGCAGTCGCGCGGCTCCGCCCCGCACCACAGCCGTACCGTCTCCCGCCACGCCGTCGGGTCGCGGCGGTAGCGGGCGAGCAGGCCCGCGGGGTCGGCCGCCAGACGGGTCGCGGCCAGGTACTCCTGGAGGGTGAGGTGGGCGAACTGGTAGCGCTCGCCGCTGTCCACCGCCAGCAGCAGCCCGCTGCGCTCGACGATCTCCTCCAGGACCTCCTGGGCCCGCTCCTCGGGGCGGCCCTGCTCCGCGAGCGCGGCCCGTACGTGGGTCAGCACCTCGCGCTCCGGCAGCGCCAGACGGTCGTGGACGTCGGAGGGGACGTCCTGCGCGGCCAGCGCGAGGCGTTGCAGGACCGCCTTCTTCACCGGGTGCGAGAAGCGCGCGTCGCGCCGGCGGTCGCCGAGGAGGCTGTCCGTGACCTGCTTGTAGAAGTCGGCGCGGGTGTGCGGAAGCAACTGGTCCGTGTCCGCGTACACATGGCTGTACAGGTACGCGATCATCGTCAGGAGCAGCGGGTTGCGGGCCAGGGGCATCAGCTGCGGGGTGTCGCGCAGGGCGCCGAGCAGTTGCTCCACAGTGTCGGCCGGCAGGTGCTCGGGCCAGGGCCAGCCGTGCAGGAAGCGGCGGACCAGGCGCTCGTCGAACTCCTGGACGCGCAGGGTGCGGTCGGCGTCCTCGGTGAACTCGCCGCGGTAGACGGCGATCCGGCAGGTGACCGCGGTCCGGCACTTGGCATGGGCGCGGGTGAACTGCCTGATCGCGTCCGCGACCTCCTTGCGCCGGGCCGTCGGCACCTCGTCCAGTCCGTCGAAGTAGACGGCGAGGCGGCCCTCGGCGAGCGCGCGGTCGGTCCACTTCCCGGCGCCCGGGAAGTCATGGTCCGCGAAGTGTTTCACGATGTGGTCACGCACGTTCCCCTCCTCCAGGTTCACCTCGTGCAGCTTCAGCAGGACCGGTACGTCGTCGAGCTCGCCGGGTTCGGCCCTCGGCGGGCGGCGGCGGCCGTACCAGGCGCGGCGCGGCGGATCCTGCGGTCGGTAGCGCTCGTGGCACCAGGCGAGGACGGTGTGGCGCAGCAGCATCGTCTTGCCCGCGCCGGGGACGCCGAGGACCACGGCGTGGCGGGCCTCGTGCAGCGAGATGGCGGCCTCGGTCTGCTCGGCGCCCGCCCCGAAGCCGGAGGCGGTGCGCAGCGGCACGTACACCGAGGCCATGTCCATGGTCTGGGAGTCGTCGACCCGGAAGGAGACGGAGAAGCGCTCGTGGCGTTCGTGGACGCGGACGATGTAGCGGCGCAGCGCCGTGCGGGCGAGCAGGGCGCTGCCGGCGAGCCGGTCGTAGAGGAGGGCCGCCACCTTGTCGACGAGGGCCTTGAACCAGTCCTTCAGCTTCAGGAGCAGGACGCCGAGGACGAAGGCCCCGGCCGCCGGGATCCATGACGCCAGATGTCCCCCCATGAGCGTGCCCCCCTCGCCCGTGCCGCTGTCCGGCTCAGGCAGGATAGGAGTACGGGCGCTGCCGTGTCCGGCGGACGGCCGGGGTCGCCCCCGGCGTGACGCCGACCACACCGTCTCACTACTCGGGACATTGTTGTCCACACTTTGGATAGTGGTGGACTGGCCCAAGAGGCCCGTGACACGCTTCCGTCATGTTCGGAACTGGAATTGCCTTGGTGAGTCGACGACACGTCGACCTGGGCCGTATGTCCAGCGCCATCTGTCCGGCCCGCTGAGAGAACCCCAGCACCGCCGCCCTCCAGCTTCTCCCACGCCCTTGCGCACCGCCGCGCCTCAGCGCGAGTGTGCAGGTCAGAGCCGCCCTCCTGCAGTCCCGAAGGACGTATCCCCATGGCCGCCAGCCCAGACAAGCCCGCCTCCACCGCCCCCCGCCGCAAGCCGGGGCGCCACCGTGGTGAAGGCCAGTGGGCCGTCGGCCACTTCACGCCGCTCAACGGGAACGAGCAGTTCAAGAAGGACGACGACGGTCTCAATGTGCGGACACGTATTGAGACGATTTACTCCAAGCGCGGCTTCGACTCCATCGACCCCAACGATCTGCGCGGACGTATGCGCTGGTGGGGCCTGTACACCCAGCGCAAGCCCGGGATCGACGGCGGCAAGACCGCGATTCTGGAGCCGGAGGAGCTGGACGACAAGTACTTCATGCTGCGGGTCCGGATCGACGGCGGCCGGCTGACGACCCGGCAGCTGCGCGTGATCGGCGAGATCTCGCAGGAGTTCGCGCGCGGCAGCGCGGACATCACCGACCGGCAGAACATCCAGCTGCACTGGATCCGCATCGAGGACGTACCGGAGATCTGGAACCGGCTGGAGGCCGTCGGGCTGTCCACGACGGAGGCCTGCGGCGACTGCCCGCGCGTCGTCATCGGCTCGCCGGTCGCCGGGATCGCCGAGGACGAGATCATCGACGGCACCTGGGCGGTCGACGAGATCCACGAGCGCTACATCGGCAGCAAGGAGTTCTCCAACCTGCCCCGCAAGTTCAAGACGGCGATCTCCGGCTCCCCGCTGCTCGACGTGGTGCACGAGATCAACGACGTGGCCTTCGTCGGTGTCGAACACCCCGAGCAGGGACCGGGCTTCGACCTGTGGGTCGGCGGCGGCCTGTCCACCAACCCCAAGCTCGGCGTCCGGCTCGGCGCCTGGGTGCCGCTGGAGGAGGTTCCGGACGTCTGGGCGGGCGTGGTCGGCATCTTCCGCGACTACGGCTACCGGCGCCTGCGCAACCGCGCCCGGCTGAAGTTCCTGGTGGCGGACTGGGGCCCGGAGAAGTTCCGCCGGGTCCTGGAGGAGGAGTACCTCCGGCGCGAGCTGGTCGACGGTCCCGCGCCCGCCGAGCCCTCCCAGCGCTGGCGCGACCACGTCGGGGTGCACCGCCAGCGGGACGGCCGCTTCTACGTCGGTTTCGCCCCCCGGGTCGGCCGCGTCGACGGCGCCACCCTGACGAAGATCGCCGAGGTGGCGGAGGCCCATGGCTCGGGCCGGGTCCGTACCACGGTCGAGCAGAAGATGATCGTCCTCGATGTCGAGGAGGCGCAGGTCGAGGCGCTGGTCGAGGCGCTGGAGGCGCTCGATCTGACCGTCAGGCCGTCGCCGTTCCGGCGCGGCACCATGGCCTGCACCGGTATCGAGTACTGCAAGCTGGCGATCGTCGAGACCAAGGCGCGCGGCTCCGCGCTCATCGACGAACTGGAGCGCCGCATCCCGGACTTCGACGAGCCGATCACCATCAACCTCAACGGCTGCCCCAACGCCTGCGCCCGTATCCAGGTCGCGGACATCGGTCTCAAGGGCCAGCTGGTCCTGAACGACGAGGGCGAGCAGGTCGAGGGCTACCAGGTGCACCTGGGCGGGGCGCTCGGCCTGGAGGCGGGCTTCGGCCGCAAGGTCCGCGGTCTGAAGGTCACCTCGGCCGAGCTGCCGGACTACATCGAGCGGCTCCTCAAGCGCTTCGCGGCCGAGCGCGAGAACGGTGAGCGGTTCGCCGCCTGGGCCACGCGCGCGAGCGAGGAGGCCCTGTCGTGAGCGAGCGGGCGGCGCCCTTCTACTGCCCGTACTGCGGGGACGAGGACCTGCGGCCTTCGGAGGAGGGCCACGGGGCGTGGGAATGCGCGGCGTGCAACCGCGCGTTCCGGCTCTCGTTCCTCGGACTGCTGGCCCGTGGGCCGCGGTCCACCCACCCACGGGGAGAGACCTCATGACGACCCTTCAGGCACATTCGGCCGACGAGCTCAGGGCGCTGGCGGAGGCCGCCGGGCGCGAGCTGGAGGAGGCCGAGCCGCTCGACATCCTGCGCTGGGCGGCGGACACCTTCGGCAAGCGGTTCTGCGTGACCTCCTCGATGGAGGACGCGGTGGTCGCCCATCTCGCCTCGCGCGCGATGCCCGGCGTGGACGTGGTCTTCCTCGACACCGGCTACCACTTCCCGGAGACCATCGGCACCCGGGACGCGGTGGCGGAGGTGATGGACGTCAACGTCATCACCCTGACGCCGCGTCAGACGGTGGCCGAGCAGGACGCCGAGTACGGGCCGAGGCTGCACGACCGCGACCCGGACCTGTGCTGCGCGCTGCGCAAGGTCAAGCCGCTCCAGGAGGGGCTGAGCGCCTACTCCGCGTGGGCGACCGGCCTGCGCCGCGACGAGTCCCCGACCCGGGCGAACACCCCGGTCGTCGGCTGGGACGAGAAGCGGCAAAAGGTGAAGGTCTCCCCCATCGCGCGCTGGACGCAGGACGACGTGGACGCGTACGTGGCGGAACACGGCGTGATCACCAACCTGCTGCTCATGGACGGCTACCCGTCCATCGGCTGCGCGCCCTGCACCCGCCGTGTGGCGGAGGGCGAGGACGCGCGGGCCGGCCGCTGGGCCGGGCGCAACAAGACCGAGTGCGGGCTGCACGGCTGATGACGAACCACCAGGAGAACCAAGTGAGCGGGGCCACCACCGGAGCCACCATCTGGCTCACCGGGCTGCCCAGCGCGGGCAAGACCACCATCGCGTACGAGCTGGCGGGCCGGCTGCGCGCGGAGGGCCACCGGACCGAGGTGCTCGACGGCGACGAGATCCGCGAGTTCCTCTCGGCCGGGCTCGGCTTCAGCCGCGAGGACCGGCACACCAATGTGCAGCGGATCGGCTTCGTCGCCGAACTGCTCGCCTCCCACGGCGTCAAGGCGCTGGTGCCGGTGATCGCGCCGTACGCCGACAGCCGTGACGCGGTACGCAAGCGTCACCAGTCCGAGGGCACCGCCTATCTGGAGGTGCACGTCGCCACTCCCGTGGAGGTCTGCTCCGAGCGCGATGTGAAGGGCCTGTACGCCAAGCAGGCGGCCGGCGAGATCAGCGGGCTCACCGGGGTCGACGACCCCTACGAGGCGCCCGAGTCGCCCGATCTGCGGATCGAGTCGCACCGCCAGACCGTAGGCGAGTCCGCGTCCGCGCTCCACGCACTGCTCACCGAGAGGGGTCTCGCATGACGACGACCGCCGCCGCCCAGGCCGAGGGCACGGACACCCCGTACGCCCTCACCCACCTCGACGCCCTGGAGTCCGAGGCGGTGCACATCTTCCGCGAGGTGGCGGGCGAGTTCGAGCGGCCGGTGATCCTCTTCTCCGGCGGCAAGGACTCGATCGTCATGCTGCACCTGGCGCTGAAGGCGTTCGCCCCCGCGGCGGTCCCCTTCACGCTGCTGCACGTGGACACCGGGCACAACTTCCCCGAGGTCCTCGAATACCGCGACCGGGTGGTCGCCGAGCACGGGCTGCGGCTGCACATCGCCTCCGTGCAGGAGTACATCGACGCGGGGAAGCTGCGCGAGCGGCCCGACGGGACGCGCAATCCGCTCCAGACCGTGCCGCTGACCGAGGCCATCCAGCAGCACCGCTTCGACGCCGTGTTCGGCGGCGGGCGCCGCGACGAGGAGAAGGCCCGCGCCAAGGAGCGGGTGTTCTCGCTGCGCGACGAGTTCTCGCAGTGGGACCCGCGCCGCCAGCGCCCCGAGCTGTGGCAGCTCTACAACGGCCGCCACGCGCCGGGCGAGCACGTCCGGGTCTTCCCGCTCTCCAACTGGACCGAGCTGGACGTGTGGCAGTACATCGCCCGCGAGGGCATCGAACTGCCGCAGATCTACTTCGCGCACGAGCGCGAGGTGTTCCAGCGGGCCGGCATGTGGCTGACCGCGGGTGACTGGGGCGGCCCCAGGAACGACGAGACCGTACAGAAGCGGCTCATCCGCTACCGCACGGTCGGTGACATGTCCTGCACCGGCGCCGTCGACTCCGACGCGACGACGCTGGACGCCGTGATCGCCGAGATCGCCGCCTCCCGGCTCACCGAGCGGGGCGCGACGCGCGCCGACGACAAGATGTCCGAGGCCGCGATGGAAGACCGCAAGCGCGAGGGGTACTTCTAAATGACCACCACGATCGAGCAGTTGGCGGGTCTGGCCGACGGCAGTTCAGTCACCACCCTGCTGCGCTTCGCGACCGCCGGGTCCGTCGACGACGGCAAGTCCACCCTGGTGGGCCGGCTCCTGCACGACTCCAAGTCGGTCCTCACCGACCAGCTGGAGGCCGTCGAGGCGGCCTCCGCCAAGCGCGGCCAGGACGCCCCCGACCTCGCGCTGCTCACCGACGGCCTGCGGGCCGAGCGGGAGCAGGGCATCACCATCGACGTCGCCTACCGCTACTTCGCCACGCCCCGGCGCCGGTTCATCCTGGCCGACACCCCCGGGCACGTGCAGTACACCCGCAACATGGTGACCGGCGCCTCCACCGCCGACCTCGCCCTGGTCCTGGTCGACGCCCGCAACGGGGTGGTCGAGCAGACCCGCCGCCACGCCGCGGTGGCCGCCCTGCTGCGCGTGCCGCACGTGGTGCTCGCGGTCAACAAGATGGATCTGGTCGGCTACGAGGAGAAGGTCTTCGCGGCGATCGCCGAGGAGTTCACCGCGTACGCCGGGGAGCTGGGCGTACCGGAGATCACCGCGATCCCGATCTCGGCGCTGGCCGGCGACAACGTGGTGGAGCCCTCCGCCCACATGGACTGGTACGGCGGCCCGACCGTCCTGGAGCACCTGGAGACGGTCCCGGTCAGCCACGACCTCACCGGCTGCCACGCCCGGCTGCCCGTGCAGTACGTGATCCGTCCGCAGACCGCCGAGCACCCCGACTACCGGGGCTACGCGGGCCAGATCGCGGCGGGCACCTTCCGCGTCGGCGAGAGCGTGACCGTGCTGCCGTCGGGCCGCACCTCGACGATCTCCGGGATCGACCTGCTCGGCGAGTCGGTGGACGTGGCCTGGACCCCGCAGTCCGTGACGCTGCTCCTCGACGACGACGTGGACATCTCGCGCGGCGACCTGATCGTGCCGAGCGGAGACGCGCCGCCCACCACCCAGGACGTGGAGGCGACGGTCTGCCATGTGGCCGACCAGCCGCTCACCGTGGGCCACCGGGTGCTGCTCAAGCACGGCACCCGCACGGTCAAGGCGATCGTCAAGGACATCCCCTCCCGGCTGACCCTGGACGACCTGTCGCTGCACCCGCACCCGGGACGGCTGGCCGCCAACGACATCGGACGCGTCAAGATCCGTACCGCCGAGCCCCTGCCGCTCGACGCGTACGCCGACTCCCGCCGTACCGGGGCCTTCATCCTGATCGACCCGGCCGACGGCACCACGCTCACCGCGGGCATGGTCGGCGAGTCGTTCGCCGCGCCCGAGCCCGTGAAGGCGGACAGCGAGCCCGACGGGTGGGACTTCTGACCATGACGAACCGGGACTTCTACTCCACGTTCGCCAAGGAGGGCGGTCGCATCGGCAGCGGCGCCCTCGGCAGCGGGCAGGGCGGGGTGGGCCGATGTGCGCGATGACGTACGCGCACCGCTCGCGCGCCCAGCGGCTCCACCCGCTCCACCGCTCAGCACGAAAACCCGCCGACTTCCCGGCCATCTGCCCCCTCTTCAGGGGGAGTTGACCGCCGGGCCAACGAGAGGAACCCCTCCCGTGCCTGCCATCCGCACCGCCCTTCGCGCCGGTCTCGCCACCGCCGCGGCCCTGCCACTGCTGGTCCTGGCGGCCTGCAGCTACGGATCCCACAAGGACACGACCGACGACGCCCGGAAGGCGGGAGTCGCCGCCGACGCCAAGAAGCTGTCGGCGGACTCGGTGAAGATCGGGTACTTCCCGAACCTCACCCACGCCACCGCCCTCATCGGCGTCCAGGAGGGGCTGTTCCAGAAGGAGCTGGGCGGCACCGAGGTCAAGACCTCGACCTTCAACGCGGGTCCCTCCGAGATCGAGGCGCTCAACGCCGGCGCGATCGACATCGGCTGGATCGGCCCCTCCCCCGCCATCAACGGCTACACCAAGTCCAAGGGCCAGAACCTGCGCATCATCGGCGGCTCCGCGTCGGGCGGGGTGAAGCTGGTGGTGAACCCGGACAAGATCAAGTCCCTGGACGACGTCAAGGGCCACCGCATCGCCACCCCGCAGCTCGGCAACACCCAGGACGTGGCCTTCCTCAACTGGATCGCCGAGAAGGGCTGGAAGGTCGACGCCCAGAGCGGCAAGGGCGACGTCTCGGTGGTCCGTACGGACAACAAGATCACCCCGGACGCCTACCGGTCCGGCTCGATCGACGGCGCCTGGGTACCGGAGCCGACCGCCTCCAAGCTCGTCTCCCAGGGCGCGAAGGTGCTCCTGGACGAGGCCGATCTGTGGGCCGACAAGGAGTTCGTGATCACGAACATCATCGTGTCGCAGAAGTTCCTCAAGGCACACCCCGACGTCGTCGAGGCGGTACTGCGCGGCTCGGTGAAGACCAACGACTGGATCAAGGCCGACCCGGGCCGGGCCAAGGCCTCCGCGAACGCCGCGCTGAAGAAGCTCAGCGGCAAGGCGCTGCCCGCGGACGTCCTGGACCCGGCGTGGAAGTCGATCAGGACGACCGACGACCCGCTGGCCGCCACCCTCGGCATCGAGGCCGACCACGCGGTCAAGGCCGGTCTGCTGAAGAAGCCCGACCTGGACGGCATCTACGACCTGGCCCCGCTCAACAAGGTCCTCAAGGGCCTGGGCCGGCCCGCGGTCGCCGACGCCGGCTTCGGCGTCAAGTAACCCCGTATCCGCATGAGTTCCCAGGAGGTGACGACCATGGCCACCGCAGTCGCCGCGGCCGAGGAGCGTGCCACGACGGAGTACGCCGCCCGTATCGGGCACGTGTCGAAGTCGTTCGCCGGTCCCGCCGGCCCCCAGCTCGTGCTCGACGACATCACCCTCGACGTCGTGCCGGGCGAGTTCGTCACCCTCCTGGGAGCCTCCGGGTGCGGCAAGTCCACCCTGCTGAACCTGGTGGCGGGGCTCGACAAACCGACCGCCGGGACGATTCTGACGCCCGGCGGGCGGCCCGCCCTGATGTTCCAGGAGCACGCGCTGTTCCCGTGGCTGACCGCGGGCAAGAACATCGAGCTCGCCCTGCGGCTGCGCGGGGTGCCCAAGGCCGAGCGCCGCGACCGCGCCGAGGAGCTGCTCGAACTGGTGCGGCTCAACGGCGCGCACGGCAAGCGCGTGCACGAGCTGTCCGGCGGGATGCGCCAGCGCGTGGCGATGGCCCGCGCGATCGCGCAGGACAGCCAACTGCTGCTCATGGACGAGCCGTTCGCGGCGCTCGACGCGATCACCCGTGACGTCCTGCACGACGAACTGACCCGGATCTGGCGCGAGACGAACCTGTCCGTCCTGTTCGTCACGCACAACGTGCGCGAAGCCGTCCGCCTCGCCCAGCGGGTGGTGCTCCTGTCGTCCCGGCCGGGCCGGGTGGCGCACCAGTGGACCGTGGACATCCCGCATCCGCGCCGCATCGAGGACTCCGCCGTCGCGGAGCTCTCCGTAGAGATCACCGAACAACTGCGTGGGGAGATCCGCCGCCATGGCCAGCACTGAGACGTCCACGGCCGACCAGGCCGGCAAGGCCGTCGGGGCCGACCGGGACACCCACGACCTGGCGGGTCTGGAGGCGGGGCTCGACGCGCTGGAGACGGTGCAGAGCGGGCGCACCCCGCTGCGCGAGACCCTGGTGCAAAAAGTCCTGCCGCCCCTCTCGGCGGTCGCGCTGGTCCTGGTGGTCTGGCAGGGCCTGGTGTGGGCGGAGGTCGCCGACAGCACCAAGCTGCCCTCGCCGTCCTCGGTCTGGTCGGGCCTGCGCGAGCTGTGGCTCCAGGGCACCCTGCTCGACATCGTGTGGACCAGCGTCTCGCGCGGCCTGCTCGGCTTCCTGCTCGCGCTGGCGATCGGCACCCCGCTGGGGCTGATCGTGGCGCGGGTGAAGTTCATCCGCGCGGCGATCGGGCCGATCCTGTCGGGCCTGCAGTCGCTGCCGTCGGTGGCCTGGGTGCCCCCGGCGGTGATCTGGCTCGGTCTGAACAACTCGATGATGTACGCGGTGATCCTGCTGGGCGCGGTGCCCTCGATCGCCAACGGCCTCGTCTCCGGCGTCGACCAGGTCCCGCCGCTGTTCCTGCGCGCGGGCCGCACCCTGGGCGCCACCGGGCTGCGCGGCACCTGGCACATCGTGATGCCCGCCGCCCTGCCCGGCTATCTCGCGGGCCTCAAGCAGGGCTGGGCGTTCTCCTGGCGCTCGCTGATGGCCGCGGAGATCATCGCGTCCTCGCCCGATCTCGGCCTGGGCCTGGGGCAGTTGCTGGAGAACGGCCGCAACAACTCCGACATGCCGGGCGTCTTCCTCGCCATCTTCCTGATCCTGATCGTCGGCATCGCGATCGACCTGCTCATCTTCAGCCCGCTGGAGCGCTACGTACTGCGCAGCCGCGGTCTGCTGGTGAAGAGCTGAGCCACGATGCGCGCACCCGTCCTCCTCGTCATCGCCCACGGCAGCCGCGACCCCCGGCACGCGGCGACCGTGCACGCCCTGGTGCGGCGCGTGCGGTCGCTGCGGCCCGGGCTGCGCGTGGAGACCGGTTTCCTGGACTTCAACGCGCCGTCGGTGTCGCGCGTCCTGGAGCGGCTTGCCTTCGAGGGCGTGCGGGAGGTGGTGGCGCTGCCACTGCTGCTGACCCGGGCCTTCCACGCCAAGTCCGACATCCCCGCGGTGCTCGGCCGGGCGCCGGCGTGTCTCGACATCCGTCTCGCGGACGTCCTCGGCCCCTCCCCCCTGCTGCTGGCCACGGTGGAGCGGCGGCTCCAGGAGGCTCTGCACGAGGCGGGACTCGCACCCGCCGACAAGCGCTCGACCGGGGTCGTCCTGGCCTCGGCGGGCTCCACGGACCCGGAGGCGATCGCAGTGATCGCAGATGTAGCGCGGGAGCTGCGGCACACCGGTTGGTGCGCCGTGCGGCCTGCGTTCGCCTCCGCTGTTTCTCCCGGGGGCAATCCTCGTACGGAAGACGCGGTACGGGAGTTGCGGGCGTCCGGTGTGCGGCGGGTCGCCGTCGCCCCGTACGTCATCGCCCCCGGTTTCCTGCCGGACCGGATCGCCCGGGGCGCCGAGGACGCGGACGTCCTGGCCGGGGTGCTGGGCACGGCCCCGGAACTGGCCCGGCTGCTGCTCGTGCGGTACGACTCGGCGCGGCAGCGGGCACAACTCCCGCAGGCACTCAGCGCCTGACGGGCCATCAGCTGGAGAGCAGCCTGTCGCCGAGGGCCGTGCGGGTGTGGGACGCGGCGTGGCGGGGGCGAGAAGGCGGCGTGAGCCGCTCCCGCCCTACTCCGCCGCGGTGGTGGCGGTCACCGTGGCCACCGGTCCGGTACCCGCCGCCGTGACGGCGGCGACCGTGAAGGTGTACGAGGTCGCGGGCAGCAGCGAGCCCACCACCCGGAACATCCCCTTGGCGGACGGCTGCGTGACCAGCACGTCCCGGCCGCCGACCGGGACGGTGCGCCCGTCCGACACGGTGATCCGATAGCCGGTCACCTCGGCGTCACCCGTGGCGGCGGGCGGCGTCCAGGCCACGGTGACCGCCCGCGCGGCGACGCGCGCCTTCGCCCCCGTGGGCGCCCCGGGCAGCACGGACGCGGCCGTCACCGCGAGCGGCGCCGACGCCAGGGAGGCCGTGCTCTCCCCGTGCGCGTTCCGCGCGGTCGCCACCACCCGGAACGGCCCCTCCTGCGCCCGGAGCCCGGCGATCCGCACGACCGCGAGGCGCTTGAACTCGGCCGCGCCGACGCTCGCCCGCCCGGCCTCCGTACCGTCGGGCCGAAGGGCGTACACGGTATAGCCGGTGACCGGTGAACCCCCGTCCACGAAGCTGGGGTTGAACGTCACGTCCAGCCCGTCCCCGCCCCCTGGGCTCGTCCCCACCCGCGCCGGCGCCTCGGGGACGGACACCGCGCCGGTCGTACGGGTGAGCACGTCCCGGTAGGCGGGCTCGATCCCGGCACGGGCGATCACCTCTCCGGGTACGTCGGACAGCCCGGCCATGATGTGGTTCCCGCTGGTCACCAGCCCCTTGTTGGAGCTGTCGGGGGCGCCCTCCTCCCACCAGTTCCCCTTGATAAGGGTCGGGTCGTTGTTGCCGAGCGTGTCGCGGTAGTCGGTGTGGCGGCTGCCGACGTTCGCGTACGACGCCCCGTAGAGGACGTTCCCGCTCACGGTCTCGTAGGTGCACCCGTTGTCGGTGTACACACTCTTGCCCAGGCCCCACTGGTCGTGGATGACGTTGCCGGTGACCTGCTCGCCGTCGGCCATCGAGGAGCCGGTCAGACCCTGGGTGTAGACGCCTCCCCCGTCGTCGAGCAACTGCATGTAGTCGTGGATGAGGTTGTCCCGCACGGTGTTGTCGTGACTGGGGTTGGGGGTGGCGGGCGAGCCGATCTTGTCGGGCCAGCCGCCCCAGCCGAGGGAGATCGCGCTGTAGCCGAGGTGGTCGAGCTGGTTGTGGGCGATGGTGGTGTGCCGGGTGTACCCGTTGAGGACGCCGACAGCGCCGTGGTACTCACGCGGCAGCGCGTACACGTGGTTGTCCATCACCTCCACGCCCGACGCGGCCGGCTGGCCGTCCACGCCGCCGATCTCCAGCCCGTTGCCGGAGATGTCGGTGAAGACGCTGCCCCGCACGGCGGAGTCCGTCGTCCCGGCGCCGAGGTCCAGCCCGGCCGCCCCCAGGTGCGCGAACACACAGTCGCTGATGCCGATGCGCTGTCCGTACGCGAACGACACATTGCCCGGCATCTTCGTCCAGGAGGCGAACGGGCAGGTGCCGCCCTCGACGAAGCCGCACAGGCCCTGCGTCGCCCAGCCCTTCGCCCCGGTGATGGTGTAACCGGCCTGGATCTCCGAGAATCCCTCGGGCCCGGACGGCGTCAGCCAGGTGGCGTAGCCGAACTGGACGCCCTGGAAGGCGACGTCGTGCAGCGGCGCGGCCGGGGTGCCGCGTCCGTCGACGAGCTTCTCGGCGGCGGCGGCCTCGACGTCGGCGCGGCGCACGTCCTCGCCCGCGCGCGGCAGGTAGTACACGGTGTGCGCGGACCGGTCGAGGTACCACTCGCCCGGCTGGTCGAGGAGTTCGTAGGCGTTCTCCACGTACGAGGCCCGGCCGCCGTTGGTGAGACGGCCCGGCCCGACCATGCTCACGGTCCGGCCGGGCCGGTCGGGGAACTCCACGCGCTTGGTGGAGTTGGCCCAGCACGGCTGGGCCATGGTGATCGCCGTACCCCGCGCCGAGGCGATCCGGCAGCGCGGCTCGGTCCACTGGCCCAGGCCGTTGCGTTCGATGTTCCAGAGGGCCTCGCCGCTGGTGTAGACGAACTCGGCGTCCGAGGGGTGGCGCCAGCGCGCCATGGTGTCGGCGGTGGCGGTGTAGCCGGTCGCCGTCGCGGTCAGACCGACCGGGACCTCGCCCCGGGCGCGCTGGGCGCGGACCCCGTCCACGTACAACTGCCGCGTGTCGGTGAGCTCTTGGGGGGCCGGGGCGGACCAGAGTCCGGGGCGCCCGGACACCGGGCGCCAGCCCTCGACCCTGCGTCCGCCGCTGATCAGGGTCGAGCCGGCGCCCGCGCCCTGCCAGACGATCCGGTGCCCGGCCGGGCCGGAGTCGCGCCCGTCGAGGACGAGCGGCCCGGCCGTCCGGTACGTACCGGCGGCCAGCCGCACGGTGATGTCGCCGGAATAGTGCGCCGAGCCGTAGTGCGCGGCCTTCTCGCGCGCCAGGTCGCGGGCGCGGGTCAGGGTGCGCACGGGGTGGGCCGCCGTGCCGTCGGCGGCGTCCCGGCCCGAGGGCGAGACATGGACCTCGGCGGTGCGCGGCGCCGCGCGGGATCCGGCTCCGGCCGAGGGCACCAGGCCCGGGCCCGCCAGGACCAGGGCGGCGAGCACGGCGGTCAGTACGGCTCGTGCGGGCGTGCTCCGGAGCGCGGGCATCCTGCCTCCTCGGGGGTCCAGGGAAACATAGGAGCACTGGTGCGGCACGGTCAACGCGTATGGCAGATATTCTTCCAACCGCCCCTCGCCCACCTGTATTCATCGGACCACTTGCCCGCCGTCAGTCGAAGCGGAGACCCCCCGTCCGTGTCCGCTTCAGCTCGAAGAAGTCCGGGTGGGCGGCGATCACCCGCACACTGTCGAAGAGCCGCGCCGCCTCCTGGCCGCGCGGAATGGAGCTGAGCACCGGCCCGAAGTAGACGGTCCCGTCGAGGTGCATGGTCGGCGTACCGACGTAGGCGTCCGCCGCCGGGTCCTTGCCCTCGTCGTGGCGGCGTTGCACCGCCTCGTCGTAGG
This sequence comes from Streptomyces sp. YS-3, assembly GCF_045257485.1. Taxonomy (NCBI): domain Bacteria; kingdom Bacillati; phylum Actinomycetota; class Actinomycetes; order Kitasatosporales; family Streptomycetaceae; genus Streptomyces; species Streptomyces sp. YS-3. The sequence continues at coordinate 30,578 of NZ_JBJHPC010000008.1, forward strand.
CGGGGTCGTGCGCGGCCCGCGCGAGCGCCGCGGGAAGGCCGAGCTCGGCCAGCGCCTGGTCGATGACCTCGTCGAAGTCCTCGTTCTTCCGCTCGTGTATCCGGGTGCCGTACGCGGTGTACAGATCGCGCAGCACCTCCTCGCCGTGGTCCTGCGCCGCCGCCACGGCAACCCGCACCGGGCGGATCGACTTGTCGACCAACTCGCGGTACCAGCCGGGAAGTTCATTGCCGACGTTGTGCAGGTACAGGCTCATCACACGGAACCGGAGGTCGATGTCCCGGTGGCGCTCGACCTCCAGCATCCAGCGCGAGGTGATCCAGGCGAACGGGCAGGCGGGGTCGAAGTAGAAGTCGACGGTGGTGGGGCCGGTGTTCTCGGTGGTGTCCATAGGACGAAGGTAGCGAGCAATTGGCACCGGGGTGCGGGCCATTCACGTATCGGTGGAGTGGGCCACTTGGCGTGCTCGGCCCGGCCGCCGCCGGGCCGCTCAGTCGCCGGTCATCTCCACGAGCGCCTTGACCGTGTTCCAGTTGCGGGCCGTCGCCTCGACGCCCTTGAGCAGGGCGGGCTTCGCCAGCGCCTCGGCGAGCTTGGAGCGGCCGATGCCGTCGGGCGCGTACAGATAGAGGACCCGGTCGCCGAGGCGGAAGGTGTCGGGCAGGAAGGCCTTGGTGTCGAGGCCCGCGAAGCGCTCGGGGTCGACGGGACGGGAGAAGAACGTGGCGTGCAGTTGCCTGCCCTCCAGTTCGTCCGCCGGGAAGGGGCAGGCGTCCACGACGGCCCTCAGATAGGCGCCGGTGCGCACCAGACAGGCGACGGAGAAGCCGAAGCGCTTCTCGATGGCCCGCTCCAGCGCGGCGGCGAGCGCGTCCGGGTCGTGGGAGTCGCTGCTGAAGACGGCGTTGCCGCTGTTCAGATAGGTACGCACGGAACCGTGGCCGAGCTCGGTGAGCAGTGCTCTGAGCTCGGCCATCGGGACCTTCTTGTTGCCGCCCACGTTGATCCCGCGCAGCAGGGCGGCGTACATCGTCGTCATGTCCACACAATAGGACGGCCCCCGTGCCTCGTGGGGGATGGCACGGGAGCCGTCGTTCACGACTGCGCGGGGGTGGCTACCCGACGACCTTGAGCAGCTTGTTCGGGGTGCCGGCGCTCGGGTTGGAGATCTTGCCGGCGGTGGCTCCGCCGGTCAGCGCGTCCGAGACCTGGGCGGGGGTGGCGTCCTTGTGGGCGGCGAGGTAGACGGCGGCGGCGCCCACGACGTGCGGGGTCGCCATCGACGTGCCCGAGATCGTCTTGGTGGCGCTGTCGTCGGTGTTCCAGTCGGAGGTGATGTCCGAGCCAGGGGCGTAGAGGTCCACCACCGCCCCGAAGTTGGAGAAGTCCGACTGCTGGTCGTCCTTGGTGGAGGAGGCCACGGTGATCGCCTCCTTGACCCGGGAGGGCGAGCCCTGGCCGGCGTCGGCGGACTCGTTGCCCGCTGCCACGGCGAAGGTCACACCCGAGGCGATGGCCTTCTGCACGGCCGTGTCGAGCGCGGGGTCGGCGCCGCCGCCGAGGCTCATATTGGCGACCGAGGGGCCCTTGTGGTTCTTGGTGACCCAGTCGATTCCCGCGACGACCTGCTCGGTCGAGCCCGAACCCTGGTCGTCCAGGACGCGGACGGCGACGATCTTCGCCTTCTTGGCGACGCCGTGCGCGGTTCCGGCGATGGTGCCGGCGACGTGCGTGCCGTGGCCGTTGCCGTCGTCGGCGGTGGTGTCGTTGTCGATGGCGTCGAAGCCCGAGGAGGCCCGGCCGCCGAAGTCCTTGTGGGTGACGCGCACCCCGGTGTCGATGACGTACGCGGTGACGCCCTCGCCCGCGCTGTCCGGGTAGGTGTACTTGCCGTCCCCGGCCGTCTCGGCCTGGTCGATCCGGTCGAGCCCCCACGACGGCGGGGCGGGCTGCTCGGCGGTGATGTGGAACTTCTTGTTCTGGACGACCTTGCCGACGGCCGGGTCGGCGGCCAGTCGCTTGGCCTCGGTCTGCGAGAGCCCGCTCGCCGAGAAGCCGTTGACGGCCGAGGCGTAGTCGCGCCGGAGGGTGCCGCCGTACTCGTCGGCGAGCTTGCGCTTGGCGTCCGCCGATGCCTTCTCGTCCAGCAGGACGATATAGCTGCCGTCGATGGCACCCTTGGCGTCCAGGCCGTACACCGTGCCCTCGGCCGGCGCGGCGGCGCCCGCCATCTGGGTGGTCATGAGGGTGACACCGGCCGCCGCCGCCACGGCGGTTATCCCGGCCGTCAGCTTGAGGCGGCTTTTGCGCTTGTGAGTTGCCATGAAGAGGTGGTCTCCTCGCCAGTTTTTGTGGGGGGGTTGGCCGACCGGATGTAAGCCTTCCGGGGGCTGGTTCGAAACCCTTGCCGATGGACGAGCGCAGATCAAGAGATCCACAAAGCTGTGACTTACGCAACAAGGTTTCGTAATAAAAAACAGGCCACCGCAGGTCAACTCGGGTGTTGTGCAGGCTTGGTGGACGCCCCGTGGCGACCCGGGCGTGGATCTTCCCTCTGCGTCGGCTTTACGTGTAAGGGGCTTGGATCCCCCGTGTAGGGGATGCCCCCACTTCGCAGGGAGTAGATGCCACGGACCCGGTTCAGCAGAGAGCACGAGGAGACGGCCGGATCCAGCCCCTAGCGTCGTAACCGGATGGCGGCGCCGGGCTGCCATCGCTGTCAGGGGGGCGTCTCACCATGGTCGACGGAGTCACAAGAGTGCGCGGCGTGGCCGCGCGGGCCGGTGGGTGGAGCGCCCGCCATCGCTGGGCGGCGGTGGTGATCTGGGTGCTCTTCGTCTTCCTGGCCATGGGTATCGGCTCGGCGGCCGGGCGCATCGACGTCAAGGACAACCAGCTGCCCGGCGAGGTCGGCCAGGCGCAGAAGATCATCGATGACGCGGGCCTCAAGGAGCCGGCCGGCGAGACCGTCTTCATCCAGGCCGTGGACGGCTCGGCCAAAGCCACCGACCCGGCCTTCCGCGCCGCCGTGGACGATGTGATGAAGGCGGTCGACGGCACCGGTGAGGTCACCAAGGTGATGTCTCCGTACACCGCGAAGACCCTCTCCAAGGACGGCCGCAGCGCACTGATCCAGTTCGAGGTGCGCGGCGACGCCGACACCGCGCCCGACCGCATCACGCCGGTGCTGGACGCGGTGAAGAAGGTGCAGGGCGAGCACAAGGGGCTGCGGATCGAGGAGATCGGCAGCGCCAGCATGGGCAAGACGTTCAAGGACGCCTTCGGCGACGACTTCAAGAAGGCCGAGTACTCGGCGGTGCCCGTCGCACTCGGCATCCTGCTCATCGCGTTCGGCGCGCTGGTCGCGGCGCTGCTGCCGGTGGCCCTCGCGCTCACGGCGATCATCGCCACGATGGGCCTGATGGCCATCGTCAGCCACCTCCAGGCGATGAGCGACACCGCCAACTCTGTGATGCTGCTCGTCGGTCTGGCCGTCGGCGTCGACTACTGCCTCTTCTATCTGCGCCGCGAACGCGAGGAGCGCGAGGCCGGGCGCGACGCCCAGACGGCCCTGCGCATCGCCGCCGCGACCAGCGGCCGGGCCATCATCGTCTCCGGTGTCACCGTCTGCGTCGCCATGGCCGGCATGCTCTTCACCGGGCTCGCCGAGTTCGAGGCGATGGGCCTCGCCTCGCTGATGGTGGTCGCGGTGGCCATGGTCGGCTCGGTGACCGTGCTGCCCGCGCTCCTGTCGCTGCTCGGCGAGCGCGTCGAGAAGGGCCGGCTGCCTTTCCTGAACCGCCTCAAGCGCGGCAAGCGCAACAGCGGCGGCGAGAGCCGCGTGTGGCGCGCCGTCCTCGGCGCGGTGCTGCGCCGCCCGAAGGCCGCGCTGGCGCTGGCCGCGGGAGCGCTGATCGCGATAGCCCTGCCGGCGGTCGGCATGCACACCCAGAACCTCACGCTGGACCAGGAGTTCGGTGACTCGCTGCCCATCGTCGGCACGTATGACCGCGTCAACCAGACCTTCCCCGGCGGCGCCAGCCCGGCCAACGTCGTGATCAAGGCCGTCGACATCAACGCCCCGGAGGTCAAGCAGGCCCTCGCCGACTTCCGTGCGCAGTCGATCAGCCGGGGCGCCTCGGACGGCCCCATCAAGATCACCCTGCACAGCGCGGAGAACGTGGCCGTCGTCGACGTCCCGCTGATCGGCGGCTCCGACCAGAAGAAGGCGGAGAAGAGCCTCGACCTGCTCCGCGACCACGTCCGTCCCGACACCCTGGGCAAGGTGCGCGGCCTGGACGCGCCGATCACCGGTCAGGTCGCCGGGTCCAAGGACTTCAACGCCCGGATCGTCGGCGCGGTCACCCCGGTCTTCGCCTTCGTGGTGGTCTTCGCCTTCCTGCTGATGCTGCTCTGCTTCCGCTCGCTGACGATCGCCATCACCTCGATCGTCCTCAACCTCCTGTCGGTGGGCGCGGCCTACGGCATCCTGACCGCCGTCTTCCAGCACGGCTGGGGCGCCTCGCTGGTGGGCGCCGAGGGCGTCGGCGCGATCGTCTCCTGGCTGCCGCTGTTCCTCTTCGTGATCCTCTTCGGTCTGTCGATGGACTACCACGTGTTCGTGGTCTCCCGGATCCGCGAGGCCCGGCTCCAGGGGCGCTCGACCCGCGACGCCATCCAGCACGGCGTGGTGACCACGGCCGGTGTGGTCACCAGCGCGGCGATCATCATGGTGGCGGTCTTCGCGATCTTCGGAACCCTCTCGATGCAGTCGATGAAGCAGATGGGCGTGGGGCTGGCCACGGCCGTCCTGATCGACGCCACGGTCATCCGGGGCGTGCTGCTCCCGGCGGTCATGGTCCTGCTCGGCGAGCGCAACTGGTACATGCCGAAGTGGCTGCGCTGGCTGCCCGACCTCACCCACGACGAGTCGGCCGTCGCCCCGGCGGTCACCGCCCACCACGGCGACGAGGACCGCGACCGGATCGTCCGGGTCTGACCCCGACGGCGTGAGCGGGTGGTACGGGCGGGGCTCGGGGAGCAATCACTCCCCGGGCCCCGCCTGTCGGGGTGAGGCGAGTAAGTACGTGTACGGGGCCGTGCGGGCTGCTCGGTGAAGGCCGACCGGGCGGGGACGAGGCCTCCCGCATCATGCGCCTACGGTCGTTCCGCCCGCCTCCTGCCCGTTCAGCGCTGATAGCGGGCCAGTACCCGGTTGCCGTCCTCGACCAGCCGTTTTCGCAGCTCCCCTCTGCCGATGGCCCCGCTGTAGTACTGCTGGAGGGCTGGGGTGGCGACCTTGTCCTTCCACTCCGGGTAGCCCCGCACCGACTGCGCGGGGGCCGAGCGCAGCGCAGCCGCCAACTCGGCTCCGGTGGCCCAGCCGTAGCGCTCGGTGTGCAGGGCCGGGTCCTTCAGCGCGGCGGCCCCCGTCGGCAGCATCCAGTCGCCCTGCGCGAGCCGGACCATGTTGCGCGGCTGGAGCAGGAAACCGATGAACTCGGCCGCCTCCTTCTTGTGCGGGCTGTCCTGGGCCACCGAGAGGGTCTGCGGGCTGACCCCCTGGGCGAGCCCCTCGCTTCCCGCCGGGGCGGGCAGCACGGTCCACTCGAACCCCTCGGGCGCCTGCTGCACGATCTGCTGGCGGTACGAGAAGCCCAGCGCGGCCATCGCGTATCTGCCGCCGAAGAAACCCGGCAGGGTGTCGGAGCCGCCCATACCGAGCGTGGTCCGCGCGGCGCTCCCGTCGATGTTCACCTGGTCGTGGATGACCGAGGGCACGGTCGCGTCGCCCTCCTCGAACGCCACCCGCACCTTCCCGTCCGCCGCCCGGTGGAACAGACGCCCGCCGGCGGACAGCCCCAGGTTCAGGGTGAGCGACACGGGCTCCTTGAGCGGCCAGGCGATCCCGTACCGCCCCCGGGCGCTCAGCCTCTTCGCCACCTCCCGGAACTCCTGCCAGCTCCACGGCTGCCGGGGAGTGGGTATCCGTACCCCCGACGCCCTGAGGATCCGGGTGTTGGCCATGAGCACTCGCGGCTCCTGGAGGAACGGGACTCCGTACACCCCCTTCCCGAACGCCGCCGACTCCCAGCTCCGGTCGGGGATGTCCTGCCGGAGCCCGGCGGGCAGCAGGGTACGCAGATCGGCGAGATAGCCGCCGTAGGCGAAGTCCGCGAGGTCGTCGGAGGCGTCATGGATGACGTCCGGTGCCTCACCGCCCTCGAACGAGGTCAGCAGCTGGTCGTGGACGGTGTCCCAACTGCCCTGGAAGTACTGCACCTGGATCAGCGGGTGCGCCCTGTTCCACTCCTTCACCAGCTCCTTGGTGGCGGCCACCGACTCCTTCTGCCAGGCCAGCGACTGGAAGCGGAGCCTGATCCGGCCGTCATCGCGCGGGCCGTCGCCCGAGCAGCCGCCGAGGGTGGAGAGGAGCAGCGCGAGCACCACGGCGGTGAGGGTCAGCGGTCGTGTGCGCATCAGCTCTTCACCGCCCCGGCGAGCATCCCGCCGGTGATCCGCCGCTGGATGACGGCGAAGACGGCCAGCGAGGGCAGCGTGGCGAGGAAGGCGGCTGCCGCGAGCGGACCGAGGTCGGCGGCCCCCTCCGCGCCGAGGAAGTGGGTGAGGACGACCGGCAAGGTCTGTTTCTCCGGTGTTTTCAGCAGAACGAGCGCGAAGAAGAATTCGTTCCACGCGGTGATGAAGGCGAAGAGGCCGGTGGCGACGATGCCGGGGGCGAGCAGCGGCGCGGTGACCGAAACCAGCGTGCGCAGCCGCCCCGCCCCGTCGACGGCCGCCGCCTCCTCCAGCTCCCGGGGCACCGCCCGGACGTACCCGACCAGCATCCACAGCGCGAAGGGCAGCGACCACACGACGTACACCATGACCAGGCCGCCCACCGAGTTGACGAGATGGAGACGCTTCAGGACCAGGAAGAGCGGAATGATCAGCAGGACGAACGGAAACGCCTGGCTGACCACCACCCAGCCGGTCGCCGCCGTCGCCATCCTGCCGCGCCGACGCGCGATCACATACGCCATCGGGGTCGCCACCACGACCGCGATCAGCGCCGCCGAGACCGCCGCGAGCAGGCTGTTCAATCCCGCGCGCAGCAGCGGCTGTTCGTCGAAGGCCTGCCGGAAATTGTCGAGGGTGGGGTGTCTCGGAATCCAGGTCGGGTGCAGCGAGCCGAGCTCACGCGCGGGCTTGAACGCCGTGGAGACCAGCCACAGGAACGGGAACGCCAGGAAGACCAGATAGCCGAGGAGCGCCAGATACTGCCCGGCGCGCCCCCACGGCCGCGTACGGGACGTCATCGGTCCTCGCCTCCTCCACCGAGCCGCGCCGCCAGATGGAACGCGAGGAACACCGAGATCACCGCGACCATCACACAGCCCATCGCCGCCGCGTACCCGAACTGCCCGTAGCGGAAGGCCTCTTCGTAGGCGAAGAGCATGGGCAGCCGGGTCTTGCCGCCCGGGCCGCCGTTGGTGAGGACATAGACCAGGGCGAACGAGTTGAAGTTCCAGATGAAGTTGAGCGCGGTGATCGCCAGTGCCACGGGGCGGAGGGCCGGCCAGGTCACCGTGGAGAAGCGGCGCCAGGCGCCGGCGCCGTCCATCGCGGCGGCCTCGTGCAGTTCCTGCGGGGTGTTCTGGAGTCCGGCGAGCAGGGCCACCGTCGTCTGTGGCAGGCCCGCCCAGACCCCGACGACGATCACGGCGGGCAGTGCGGTGCCGAGCCCGGTCAGCCAGTCCCGGCCGTGCCCGAGTCCGAGGTCACCGAGCGTCTCGTTGAGGATCCCGGCGTCCGGGTTGTAGACCAGCCGCCACATGATGCCGACGACGACCTCCGGCATCGCCCAGGGGATGATGGCGAGCGCCCGCGCCAGCCAGCGGAAGCGGAGGTTCTGGTCGAGCAGCAGGGCGAGTCCGAGCGCGAGCAGGAACTGCGGCACGGTGACCCCCACCGCCCACAGCAGACCGATCCGGAAGGACTCCCAGAACAGGGTGTCGTGGAGCAGGTCCTGGAAGTTGAGCAGCCCGGTCCACTCGGTGGGCGCGGTGCGGCCCGCCTGGGAGTCGGTGAAGGCCAGGGCGATGCCGTAGAGCAGCGGTCCCACGCTCAGGACGAGGATCGGGATCAGCGCGGGCAGCACCAGGAACCAGGCACCGTGGTCCGGGGGTTTGCCGGGGCGCCCGCGTAAGCGTCTCCCCGGCCGCGCCGTCGTGGTGGCCAATGTCATTGTTCGACCCCTTTGCCGGGATTGCCGAATGACCCCCGTCATCGTGCTGACGGTGTGTGGGTTCGTCAAGACGACCTGCCTCCTCACCGAGACGACCTGCGTGAATGCGAGACTTGCCCGGTACGGAACGATCACCGGGAGTGAACAGTGGACGAGGCACGGGCGCGCGAGGTACTGGCCGCGGCGGGACTCGGCGGGGGCTGGGC
>NZ_JBJHPC010000071.1:0-19337 GCF_045257485.1 Streptomyces sp. YS-3
CCCCCTGCGAGCAGCAACTCGGTAGCAGCACAAGGAGGAAACAAATGTCCCCCCTCACCCACGCCCTCCTGGTCGACGGCCCCGACGATCTCCCCGCGGCCTACCGGCATCACCGCCTCCACTCGCCCACGGACAAAGTGACCATCACCTGGTGCGGAGGCCGCGAACACTTCGTCGCCACCGGGGAAACCACCGAACACAACGGTCACCGCCTCGCCGTCTACCGCTGGTCCTACCGCACCCGCATCGCCGAATAGACCGGATCAACGGGGGCATAGTCAGCGTGGACTCCACGGCCGGCCGAGCTCATCAGCGCGCGGCCGGTGCCCCCACCCGTGCCCCAAAGACTCAGCTCTGCGCCGCCGCTCCCTGCGCGGGTCCCGCCACTCAAAAAATGGTCCAGCGCCCACATCGCGAGGAACCCGCGCGGTCTTCCAACCCCTCAGGCCAGCAGGCCAGCCGGCATCCACGCTTCCTCCTGCGAAGCGGCACGGCTCCCCCCGGGGGGAGCGCCGAGTGGCCCGGCGCCAGGGCCACCGCAGGTCACAAAGCCTTCTCCAGCCGCGTGACGAAGGAAGCCAGCTGGCGGCCTGTGACCGCGCCGGGGATGGTCTCGAAGACCTCCCCGCCCCCCTGCTGGTGGAGGCGGAGAACCCAAGGGCGATACGCACAGCGAATCGCGGCTATTAGGGGCTGCGGACGGCAGACAATGGTGTGGTCGAGGCCGTCCAGGCAATACACCAGGCCCTTCGCCGCAGCGCGCTGGGCCTGCCTCGCACTCCAGCAGAAGCGGGCCGCGGCAGCAGAGAGATCACAGAAGCGGTGCAGGGCGTGCACATGCACGCGCTGCGGTTCATGAAGGTCTTGATGTATTTGTGTCACCCACACTGTCATGTCCGGGCCCACCTCCTTTCGTGAGCGTGCCCCGCCACATGCGGCCAACGACACCGGTCACCCGGACAGCGGACACCCCGACCGGCGGTAGACCGAAAATGATGCCCGCATGGCCAGAACCACACGGCACCCGCACCCAGTTCTCCCATCCAGTTCAGTCCTCAACCAGCGCAGCGGAAGCTGATCCATCACAGGTAAGAGGTACACCGCAAGCAATGCGACAACATCATCGGTATGAGGTGCCTCTGCCCCCTGAGAGCGACATCCTGAAAAAGCGGCACCATCGACTGTGCAGCGTAGTTGTCCATCGGGGCCATCTATCGTGCACGGGTCACACCGGTGCAGGCCCGCGGGGGAACGCGTGGGCACGGCGGGCGTGTGGGGGACGCTGGGCACGTGCGCCGCCTCCTGGTCTCTCTGGTCCTGCTTGTCCTGGTCGGCACGTGCGGCTGTGTGCGTGTGGCGGCTCCGGTGCGGGCGGAGCCCGTCGTCCTGACCCGGCCGCTGGCGCCGTCGCCCCCGAGTCAAGCCCGTGCCCGGGAGGCCCTGGCGGCCTATCCGCGTGGAGACGGCCCTGCTTCGTCTGCACCAATCACTGGTCACCGGTCCCACCCAGCGCCCATCTCTCCACCACGGCAGCGCCGCCCACACACCACTCCAGCTCGTTCGCTGAGAACCGGTAGTTGCGTGACGAGGCACCCACCTTCCGGTCACGGACCGGGATCAGGGTGCCGTTCACGATCCATAACCGCTCTACTGCGTCGGCTGGACGAGTGGCCGGCTCGATCGCGAGCAGTGGCCGCAGACGCTGGATGACCCGGCACACTGTCTCCGGCGAGACCGCGAAGAGTGGTGCGAGCTGCCGCCTGGTGAGGTTCGTTCGGTAGTACACGGCCGTCAGCAGCGCCCGGTCAGCCAGCGGCAGGCACCACGGCCAACCACCACCGGGACCGCTCCCGCCCCGTTCCCGCACCACCTTCACCAGCCGCTCGAACTGCCGCATCCGCAAGACCCGTGAACGCCTCCACCCACAACGACTCAGCCCTCAACGCTACGCATATAGAGGAAATGCCCGCTTCGCAGTCTTCGGCAAAACGCTTTAGGAGTCGGCAAAGTGGCTTCGGCGTATGCCCGCAGAGCCCGGGTCCTCCTTTGGAGGGAGTCGATGCAGCGGACAGTATTCGCCCACGGCAGACGAGAATTACGTCCGAAGGACTGGAACCTCCTGCGAGGCCATGTCAACGTACAACGTCCCGGAAAACATCAGGTCAGCAAGGGATGTGAGCCTCTGCCGGGCGGCGTGGCGTCCCGTCCCGCGACAACCTGCGACCCATTCCGCTCGGTCTCGTGACCGAGAGCCCGACCATAAGGAGGCCGACCTGTCGCATCCTGCGATCCGCTCGGGCGGCTTCGCCACCCCCGTCCTCTTCCTCGGCACCACGAATGCGTTGCCGGCCCAACGGATCGAGGGCTACGGGCCTCTGGCCATAACTGTCTGTGTGTCTGTGTCGTTCTCCTGTTCGGCGTGGAGCTGCTGCAATGTGGGCAGCGGGGTGACCGCCAGGCCCTCGGATATGTCATGGAGCACCCGGGAGCCACTACCCGCTAGGTGGCCTGACCCTGAGCGAGCCGTCGCCCGGAAAGCACGGTCGCCTACCGACTGCGGGCTGCTTGCGCCCGTCCCTTGCCGCGCGACTCCAGCACTGGCGTCCCGCTGGTGTCCCGGGGTGCGAGAGCGTCACCGAAGGCCAGGAGCACGACCTGCTGGGCGATACATAGCGGATGATCCCCGGTTAGCCAAACCGGGGATCGTCCGGAGCATTGGTGCTGTCCGTTTGCGGCTGTGCTTGGCGGTGGAGTCGTAGCGGATGGTGTGGCCCGCCTAGACCTGTATTGGCGGAGGCGGCGCAGATACTTCCCTGAATTTGAGGAGCGTGAGCATTCTGTCCAATCCCATCAAGAAACTTCCGCCGAATGCGAAGGGGAAGGTCAGGTACCAGTTCGTTGTCGATGTAGGGATCGACCCTGAAACCGGGAGGCGTAAGCAGTTGAGGCGCACCTTCGATTCCTTGAAGGAAGCGAAGGCTGAGTACGCGAACATATCTAACCGGAGGAACGAGGGCTCATTTGTTCCGCCCAACAAGATCACCGTGGACGAGTGGCTCGACCGGTGGCTCGCCATGAAGGCTGATGATCTCGAAGAAACCACCATCTACAACTACAGGATTACCCTGGACCGAGTTCGGGGGAAACTTGGCAAGATCCCCCTGCAGGAACTCACCGAAGAGCACGTGGAGGAATGGAGGGACTGGGCGTTGGCTCATGGCCGTGTCCGTGGGAAGAGGGCAGGGACGCCGCTCGGCGTCACGAGTGTGGATATGAGCCTCGCTCGGCTGAAGGAGGCTCTGGGGAGAGCCGTTACCCGGCGGCTGGTGTACGTCAACGTCGCTGCCCACGTCACCATTCCCCGCAGGGCGCGCAAAGAGGAGCGGAAGAACAAGGAGGAGGTGCCGCCCTGGAATGTCGAGGAGGTGCAGAAGTTCATCCGTGGCATTAAGGGAGAGCGTCTCTACGCTGCGCTGCTTCTATCGCTGATGGGGCTGCGTCCAGCTGAAGTCTGCGGCCTCCGGTGGCAAGACGTTGACTTGGAGAAGGCCACGATCGACATCACCAACACCCGCACGATGATGGGCAACCGTTACGTGGTGGAGAAGGACACCAAGTCTCTTGCGGGCGAGCGGGATCTGCCGCTGCCCGCTCCGGTGCTCGATGCCCTCAAGGTGTTCCGGGCTCTCCAGGACGAGGAGCGACTCGCCCTAGGGGAGGCATACGTGGTGTCCGGCTATGTCGTGGTGCACGAGACAGGAGTCGCCTTCACGATCAAGCAGCTTCGTCGGCGTGCGTATCGGCTCATGCATCTCCTCGGGCTCCGTCGCGTCAGGCTCTACCTGGCACGTGCGGCGTGCTTCACCTACTTGGCCAATCACGGTGTACCGGACCACATCCTTGCGCGATGGGCCGGGCATAAGAATGTCAAGACGACCAAGCGGTGGTACGTCAAGCCGGACGTGGAGGATCTTCGCGGAGCCGCCACCGCCTGGGAGGGCCTGCACGGGGGCACGTCGGCGGGGCAAGCGTGAGCCAGGCGATCTATCAGTCCAGCGACTTGCCAGCCGTACGGCTAGCAGGAGGGGGCTGGCTACCAGGGGGACTCAGGTCCTGTGCTCCGTGTGGTGTTCAAGCTGAGACTGGAACCGCTGGGGCCGTGAGCAGAGAGAGGTCTTGCTCGACGGGGCTTGACTAGAGCACGGGCCCGGGGGCTACCGCACGTACGTCATGAGTGAACGCCGGAGAAGCTGGAGTCATCGGGGGCGGCGGTGCCGGACCTGCTGTCGCGAGCGCGGCCAGACCAACTATGTTCACCCCGGCGATGTGACTTTTTGTGACAGATGAGAGGCTCGGGCGGGTGAGCGAGACACCGAAGAAAACCTTGCAATACCGCGTTGACGGGCCAGAAGACGCCCCGGTCCTGGTCCTGGGTCCCTCACTGGGTACCACATGGCACATGTGGGACCGCCAGATACCCGAGCTCTCGGGGAGCTGGCGGATCGTGCGTTTCGATCTGCCCGGGCACGGCGGCGCCCCGGCCCTCCCGGCGGTCTCGGTCGCCGAGCTCGGGGACCGGCTGGTCGCCACCCTCGACGAGCTGGGCATCCGGCGCTTCGGGTACGCGGGCAGTGCCATCGGCGCCGCCGTCGGTGCCGATCTGGCCCTGCGCCACCCCGAGCGGCTCGCCTCCCTCGCGCTGGTCGCCGCCTCGGCCCGGTTCGGGACCGCCGACGAGTTCCGTCAGCGCGGGGTGGTCGTGCGCAGCAACGGGATGGACCCGATCGCCCGCAGCACGCCCGAGCGCTGGTTCACGCCCGCCTACGCCGCGGCCCAGCCCGCCATCGTGGAGTGGGCCGTCCAGATGGTCCGCACCACCGACCCCGGCTGCTACATCGCCGCCTGCGAGGCGCTGGCCGCCTTCGACATCCGCGCCGACCTCGCCCGTATCGGCGTGCCGACACTGGTCCTCGTCGGCGCGGAGGACCGGGTGACCGGGCCCGGTGACGCGCGCGTCCTGGTCGCCGGGGTGCCCGACGCGCGCCTCGCGGTGGTGCCGGGAGCCGCGCACCTGGCGCCGGTGGAGCAGCCCGCCGCCGTCACCGATCTGCTCGTCCACCACTTCTCGACCGCCTGGCACGAGACGCTCCCGGCGGTCCCCGTCCCGGCCGCGCCCCCGGTCGCCGTCGTCCCGCAGCCACCGCGGGCCCCGGCCCCGCACACCCTGCACGTGCCCGTCCCCACGGCTGCCGAGCCCGTGCCCGCCCCGGGCGCCGTGGCCGAGGAGCGCCCCGACCCGTACGAGCGGGGCATGAAGCTGCGGCGCGAGGTCCTCGGGGACGCGCGCGTGGACGCCGAGACCGCCGACGCCGACGGCTTCACCGGCGCCTTCCAGGAGCTCGCCACCCGCTACGCCTGGGGCGAGGTGTGGGCCCGCGACGGCCTCGACCGGCGCACCCGGGCCGTCGTCGCGCTCGCCGCGCTGGTGGCGGGCGGCCACCTCGACGAGGTCGCGGCCCACACCCGCGCCGCGCTGCGGGCCGGGCTCACCCCCGAGGAGATCAGGGAAGTGCTGCTCCAGACGTCCGTGTACTGCGGCCTGCCGGCGGCGGGCGCGGCCTTCCGGGCCGCCGCCGCGGTCATCCGCGAGGAGACCACCCCGCAGCCCTGAGCGGTCCGGGCGCGGCGGCCCCCGCCGTAGCAGGATGGGGGCATGAGTCTGAAGCTGACCAAGAAGACCCACGCCTGCGTCCGGCTGGAGAAGGACGGCCGGACGCTGGTCATCGACCCCGGTGCCTTCAGCGAGGCGGACGCCGCGCTCGGCGCGGACGTCGTCCTCGTCACCCACGAGCACCCCGACCACTTCGCCGAGGACCGGCTGCGCACCGCTCTGGAGCGCAATCCGGCGGCCGAGATCTGGACCCTGCGCAGCGTCGCGGAGAAGATCTCCGCGGCCTTCCCGGGCCGGGTCCACACCGTCGGCCACGGCGACGCCTTCAGCGCGGCGGGGTTCGACGTCCAGGTCCACGGCGAACTGCACGCGGTGATCCATCCCGACCTCCCGAGGATCACCAACGTCGGCTTCCTGGTGGACGCTTCGCTCTTCCACCCCGGGGACGCGCTGACCGTCCCGGACCAGCCGGTGGACACGCTGATGCTGCCGGTGCAGGCGCCGTGGAGCAAGATCTCCGAGGTGATCGAGTACGTACGGGAGGTCGCCCCGCGCCGGGCCATCGACGTCCACGACGCGCTCCTGACCGACCTGGCCCGGCCGATCTACGACACCCACCTGGGCAATCTGGGCGGGGCCGACCACGCGCGGCTGAGCCCGGGGGAGTCGACGGATCTGTGACTGTCGTACCCCGCCGTTAGGCTGTTCCGCATGCGCATCGCGACCTGGAACGTCAACTCGATCACCGCCCGGCTGCCCCGTCTCCTGGCCTGGCTGGAGAGCACCGGCACGGATGTGCTGTGCATCCAGGAGACCAAGACCACCGAGGAGGGCTTCCCCGCCGCCGAGCTCCGCGAGCTGGGCTACGAGTCGGCGGTGCACGCCACGGGCCGGTGGAACGGAGTGGCGCTGGTCTCCCGGGTCGGCCTGGAGGACGTGGTGCGGGGGCTGCCCGGCGACCCCGGCTTCGAGGGGACCCTGGAGCCCCGCGCCGTCTCCGCGACCTGCGGCGGAGTCCGCCTGTGGTCGGTGTACGTGCCGAACGGCCGCGAGGTCGGCCACGGCCACTACGCGTACAAGCTGGCCTGGTTCGAGGCGCTGCGGGCGGCCGTCGCCCAGGACGCGGCGGGGGAGCGGCCCTTCGCGGTGCTCGGTGACTTCAACGTCGCCCCGGCCGACGAGGACGTGTTCGACGTGGCGTTCTTCGAGGGCCAGACCCATGTCACCCCGCCGGAGCGGGCCGCGCTCGCCGCGCTGCGCGAGGCCGGTCTCTCCGACGTGGTGCCGCGCCCCCTGAAGTACGACCGTCCGTACACGTACTGGGACTACCGCCAGCTCTCCTTCCCCAAGAACCGGGGCATGCGCATCGACCTGGTGTACGGCAACAGCCCGTTCGCCAAGGCCGTCAAGGACAGCTATGTGGACCGCGAGGAGCGCAAGGGCAAGGGCGCGTCCGACCACGCCCCGGTCGTCGTCGACCTGGAGATCTGAGAATCACACTCCGCGTGCCGGTGGTGCGCGGGTCTGTGCCAGTGGGACGCTGGACGCCATGAACATCCTGGACAACTGGCGCAAGCGGCACGGCTCGCAGCGGACGGCGGTGCTCGCCGAGGCGGTGCAGACCGATCCGGAGGGTGTGGGGGAGCTGCTCGCGGAGTGCGAGCTGCTCCGCGTCCGGGCGCAGCAGGCCGGGCTCGAACTGGACGACAGCCCGGCCTCGTTGGCAGCGCTCGACCAGCTGCCGCCGCGCTGGCGGGACGACCCGGAGGAGCTGCCGGGGCTGGGCAACGACGCCGGCCTCTATCTGGGCACGGTGCTCGTGCGGACGGTCGAGGGCGCCTCCTGGCAGGTGTGGCCGGGCGGCCGGCCGGTGGTGCGGCTCGTCTCGGGGCGCGAGGTCGACGTGGTGGGCGCGGGGACGGAGTGGGCGGCCAGCGGGACGCCCGAGCTCTCGCAGATCTACGCGGAGGCCTCCGAGGTCTGACCGTCGCGCCCCCGTTCCCCCGTACCGGGGAACCCAACTCACCAGTAACCCAAAATACGGTTTATGTCCTGTTCGTGCGTGTCGAGATGAAGTGCCTTTCCGGGCTGGATAGTTTGCGCTGACCTCGACACAGCGATGAGTGGGCAGGACAGTGTATGGCCGTCGATCCGTTGATCGAGCTGCGTGACGTCAACAAGTACTACGGGAAGTTGCACGTCCTGACGGACATCAACCTCACCGTCGGACGCGGGGAGGTGGTGGTCGTCATCGGGCCGTCCGGCTCGGGCAAATCGACGCTCTGCCGGACGATGAACCGCCTGGAGACGATCGAGTCGGGGTCCATCACCATCGACGGCAGACCGCTGCCGGAGGAGGGCAAGGGACTCGCGGCGCTCCGCGCCGAAGTGGGCATGGTCTTCCAGTCCTTCAACCTCTTCGCCCACCGGACCGTCCTCGCCAACGTCTCCCTCGCCCAGATCAAGGTCCGCGGACGCAAGAAGGACGAGGCCGACCAGCGCTCGCGCGAACTCCTCGACCGGGTCGGCCTCGCCTCCCAGGCCGACAAACTCCCCGCGCAGCTCTCCGGCGGCCAGCAGCAGCGCGTCGCCATCGCCCGCGCGCTCGCCATGAGCCCCAAGGTCATGCTCTTCGACGAGCCCACCTCCGCGCTCGACCCGGAGATGATCAACGAGGTGCTCGAAGTCATGCAGTCGCTGGCGCGCGAGGGCATGACCATGGTCGTCGTCACCCATGAGATGGGCTTCGCCCGCTCCGCCGCCAACCGCGTCGTCTTCATGGCCGACGGCAGGATCGTCGAGGACCGCACCCCCGAGGACTTCTTCACCAACCCGCACAGCGACCGGGCCAAGGACTTCCTCTCCAAGATCCTCAAGCACTGAACGGGGAGTGGACGCAACCATGACGCGTACGCGACGCGCGCTCGCCGCGCTGGCGCTGGTCCTGGCCGCCACCGGGTGCGGCAAGTCGGGCAGCCCGCCGGTCAAGGGCCCGCAGCCCGACCGACTGCCCCGCTACCGGGTCATGACCGGCTTCTCGCTGCCCGGCTCGACGGTGTGGCGGCGGGCGAAGAACCGCGGCCACCTGGTCGTCGGCGCCAAGGAGGACCAGCCCTACATGGGCGAGAAGGACCCGGCCACCGGCGTCTACTCGGGCTTCGACATCGAGATCGCCAAGATGATGTCCGCCTCCCTCGGCTTCGACCCGAAGTCCATCGAGTTCAAGACGATCGCCTCCGCCAACCGCGAGACCGCCCTGCAGAACGGCCAGGTCGACTACTACGTCGGCACCTACACCATCAACGCCAACCGCAAGAAGCTGGTCGGCTTCGCCGGGCCCTACTACATGGCCGGCCAGGGCCTGCTGGTGCGCACCGACGAGGACGACATCGACGGGCCGCAGGACCTGAACGGCAAGCGCGTCTGCTCGGCCGCGGGCTCCACCCCGTACCAGCGCATCCAGAAGGACTACCCGAAGGCCGATCTCGTCGCGTACGACACGTACTCCGTCTGTGTGGACAACCTGCTCACCTTCCAGGTCGACGCCGTCACCACCGACGACACCATCCTCAGCGGCTACGCGGCCAAGGTGCCCGACGAGCTCAAGGTCGTCGGCAAGCCCTTCTCCAAGGAGCCCTACGGCGTGGGGGTGCCGCGGGCCGACAACGCCCTGCGCTTCGCCCTCGACGACGCCCTCGCGGCCCACGAGAAGAACGGCGACTGGCAGAAGGCCTACGACGCCACGCTCGGCCTGTCGGGACGCAAGGCCGCGCCCGCCCCGCCCATCGACCGCTACCCGGCGAGCTGAGGCCCCGCATGGACGTACTGACCAAGAACTTCTCGCTGTACGGCAAGGGCTTCCTCGGCACCGTCGAGCTCACCGTCTACGCCTCGGCCCTGGCACTGGTGCTGGGCTTCCTGATGGCCTCCTTCCGGGTCTCGCCGGTCGGCTCCTTCCGGGCGCTGGGCACCGTCTGGGTGAACGTGCTGCGCAACACCCCGCTCACGCTGCTCTTCTTCGCCGTGCTCCTCGGGCTGCCGCGCTTCGGACTGGTGCTGCCCTTCAAGCTGTTCGCGGTGCTCGCCCTCGGCTGCTACACCTCCGCGTTCATCTGCGAGGCACTGCGCTCGGGCATCAACACCGTCCCCACCGGCCAGGGCGAGGCGGCCCGCAGCCTGGGGATGACGTTCGGCCAGACGCTCTCCGCGGTGGTGCTGCCGCAGGCCTTCCGCTCGGTCATCCCGCCGGTCGGCTCCACCCTCATCGCGCTCGCCAAGAACTCCGCCATCGCGGGCGCGTTCAGCGTCACCGAGCTGCTCGGCACGTACAAGACGCTCAGCGAGCTCGGCTACGACATCGTGTGGACCTTCATCTGGATCGCCGTCGGCTATCTGATCATCACGCTCGCCATCAGCGTCGTCTTCAACCTCATGGAGAAGTACTGGGGAGTCGCCCGATGACCGCACAGCCGTCCACTCAGGCCACCGCCCTCTACGACATCCCCGGCCCGAACACCCGGCAGCGGCACCTGCTCTACGGGGTCGTCTCCACCGCCCTGATCCTCGCCCTGCTCGGCTGGGTCGTCTATCTGCTCTTCGACACCGACCAGTTCACCGCCACCAAGTGGTCGCCCTTCGAGTACGAGGGAATCCAGCGGCTGCTGCTGCGCGGACTCGGCAACACGCTCAAGGCCTTCGGATTCGCCGCGCTGTTCTCCCTGCTCCTCGGCGCGGTCCTGGCCACCGGGCGCCTCTCCGACCACCGGCCGCTGCGCTGGCTCGCCACGCTGCTGGTCGAGTTCTTCCGCGCCATGCCCGTCCTGGTCATGATCTTCTTCATCTTCGTGGCGCTGAAGGTTCAGCCCCTGCCGGCGCTGGTGGCCGGACTGACGCTCTACAACGGCTCGGTGCTCGCCGAGGTGTTCCGCTCCGGCGTCAACTCCGTGGAACGCGGCCAGAAGGAGGCGGCATTCTCGCTCGGGATGCGCAAGACGCAGGTCATGACGTACGTGCTGGTCCCCCAGGGGATCCGCGCGATGATGCCGACCATCATCAGCCAGCTGGTGGTCGCCCTGAAGGACACCTCGCTCGGTTTTCTGATCACGTATGAGGAGTTCCTGCACGCGGGGAAGCTCATCGCCTCGAATCTCGACTACGATTTGCCGTTCATCCCCGTGGTGATGGTGATCTCACCGATCTACATCGGGATGTGCATGCTGCTCTCCTGGTTCGCCACCTGGATGGCCAGGAGACAGAAGCGCAATCCCAAGACGGAGGCCGTGGATGTCGCCCCGGCCGAACCAGGGACGCTGCTGCCAGGTGCGCAGTAGCAAGGGGGCAAGGCCCACCCGGCAGCAGCCGGTGATCACTCCTCGCGGAGAGGGACCGTCAGAGACGACGGATCTGACGCGGGCGGGGAGAAGGTCAGCTGCGCGCCGGTCGGGTTGTGCTCGATGTAGAGCGGGTCGACGGTGTCCACCACCTGTGCCGGGGCGTCATGCCGTGGAAGGCGCAGGGGGCGTTGCTGACCGGCTTGCCGAGGCCGAGCGGGCCCACGTCGTACAGACGCGACGGGGGTGCCGCTCTCCTTGGTGGCGGTGACCCGGGGTGTGCGGCGCGGCTCTAGCCGGCCGTGGTCGAAGCCCCGTTCAGGGCGCTCTTGGCCTGCCACTGCTCCCAGCCGAGGTTCCACTCGCCGTAGCCGTTGTTGACCGCCTGGGTGCCCTTGGCGTCCTCGCCGGTGATCTCGAACGGGTCGCCGGGCTGCACCATGCCGTACAGCTCCTTGGCGTTGGCGTCGCTCATGCCGATGCAGCCGGAGCTGTGGTTGGTGTTGCCGAAGTACGCGTCGTTCCAGGGAGCGGCGTGCGCGTACATCCCGGACCAGGTCAGACGCATCGAGTAGTCGACCATCTTGTCGTAGGCCTTGCCGAGCCCGACCGTCTCGGAGTTCATGTTGATCGTGCCCTCCTTCGCCATCAGGACGGCCTTGCCGCGCCAGGACGCCTTGTCGCCGCCGGGCGTACCGCCCGATATCGGGATGTCCTTGACCACGGAGCCGTCGCGGTACAGCTTGAGGTGGTGGTTGTCGAGGCTGACCTTGACGACCTGGTTACGGCCCACCGTGAAGCCGGTCTTGTAGTCCTTGACGAACCAGCCGCTGCCCGAGTCGACGCCGTTGAGGTCCGCCTGGAGCGTGACCTTCGTGCCCGGCTTCCAGTAATCCTTGGGCCGCCAGTCCACCCGGGACTTGCCGGAGTAGTCCTCCATCCAGCCCCAGGACCCCACGGTGTTGTCCGAGGTGGTCACCTTGAGCTGCTTCTCCACCGCCGCCTTGTTCTTCACCGGGTGGTCGAAGACGATCGACAGCGGCTGGGCGACACCGACCGTGGTGTCCTTGCCGGGCGCCAGCGCCAGCTTGTTCACCTTGTCCGCGGCGGCGGTCGCGAACCCGGCCTTGGCGGACGAGCCCTTGTCGTCCTTCGCCTCCACCGCGTACGTGGTGCCGGGCGCGGCGTTCCTGTCCGAGGTCCAGGTCTTGCCGTCGGCGGATATCTTCCCCGCCAGCGTCCCGCCCTTGCCGTCGGTGACCGTGACCTGCTGGAGCCTGCCCCCGGCCAGGGTGACCTTGACCGGCTCGCCCGCCTTCGCCTGCTGTCCCGTCAGGTTCACGGCGATCTCGGCCTTCTTGGCGCCCGCGATGTCGGCGCCGCCCTTGGCGTCGTCCGAACCGCCCGAACCGCCGGAGCAGGCGCTCAGAGCGGCGGCGAGGACCGCGGTGCCGGCGATGACGGCGTTACGGACGGGTCGGCGGCGGAGCGGAATGTGGCGGCGTATGCGGCTCAACTGGAAAACCTCCGTAGCAATGCTTCTCCGTAGGAGAGAGTCGGTCACTCGACTCTAGGTTGCGCAAAGGGCCGGAAATCTCCGGGATTCCTTTGTGACAAGGACCGCAGAGGAACTGTCACCGTCCGGTCACATGCGCCGCGCGGCGCGGTCATGGACCGCTGTGAGCATCCTGTGCATCCCCGTGGAACCGATCGCGGGGCGTACTTGGGAGGTCACTCACGTGTCCGCACTGCTCGTGACCGGAGACCGCGACCAGGACCTGAACGTGCGCGGTCTCTCCGTCGCGGAGTACCGGTCCTTTCTGGCGGCCCGCCCCGGCGTGAGTTTTCTCCAGCACCCCTCCTGGGCCGAGGTGAAGGACCAGTGGTCCGCGGAAAGGGTCGGCTGGCACCTCGGCGGCGGCGAGCTGCAAGGCGCCGCCCTCGTGCTCTACCGGCAATTCCCGGGCACCCGGAAATACTTCGCCTATCTCCCCGAGGGACCGGTCGCGGACTGGGCCGACCCCGAGATCGACCGCTGGCTCCAGCCCCTGCTGCGCCATCTGCGCCGGGCGGGCGCCTTCGCCGTACGCATCGGGCCCTCACCCGCGTACCGGCGCTGGGACGCCGCCCTGCTGAAGTCCGCGACCGGCACCGGCCGCAGGGTCGGCGACGTGCTCGCCACCGAGGTCGACTCGCTGGGCAGCGCGGTGGCCGAACGGCTGCGGGCGCGCGGCTGGCGGCGGTGCGGCGGGGACGGTGGAGGCGACGGGGACGCCGACGCGCAGCCCCGCTACGTCTTCCAGGTGCCGCTGGCCGGGCGCACCCCCGAGCAGCTGTGGTCCGGGCTCAACCAGGAGTGGCGGCGCAATGTGCGCACCGCCCAGAAGGCGGGCGTCGAGGTCGTCACCGGGAACGCGTCCGACCTGCCCGAGTTCTACCGGCTGCTGCGGATCACCGAGGAGCGCGACGGCTTCCGGCTGGGCCGCTCGCTGGCGTACTACGAGCGCCAGTACGCGGCGCTCAACGCCGAGTGCCCCGGCCGGATGCGCCTCTATCTCGCCGTCCACGGGGGAGAGGTGCTGGCCGCCCACACCATGATCTCCACCGGCGGGCGGGTCTGGTACCAGACCGGCGCCTCCGCCGACCACCGCCGCGAGGTCCGCCCCAGCAACGCCCTGCAGTGGCAGATGATGCTGGACGCCCACGCGCTGGGCGCCCAGGTGTACGACATGCGCGGGGTACCCTCCACTCTCGACCCCCATGACCGCCCGTTCGGTCTGCTGCGCTGGAAGCTCGGCACCGGCGGTCAGGTGGTCGAGACACTGGGGGAGTGGGAGACACCGATGAGCGGTACCGCCAACCACGCGCTCTACCGCGCGTTCCAGGCCTATCTGGCGCGCCGGTGACGGCCCCCGTCAGAACGGCGCCGAGGCACGCCGCCAAGCCGTCCCTGGCCCGCAGCGGCGCGGTGATGGCCGCGGGGTCCATCGTCTCGCGCGCCACCGGATTCGTCCGCTCCGCGGTGGTGGCCGCCGCGCTCGGCGTCCAGCTCGTCGGCGACGGTTTCGCGGTCGCCAACAACATCCCCACCATCCTCTACACCCTGCTCATCGGCGGCACGCTCAACGCGGTCTTCGTGCCCGAGCTGGTCCGCGCCGCCAAGGAGCACGCCGACGGCGGCGCCGCCTACACCGACCGGCTGCTCACCGCCTGCACGGCCGCCCTGGTCGCCCTCACCGCCGTCGCGGTGCTCGCCGCACCGCGCGTCGTCGACCTCTACACCGACTACACCGGCGCCCAGCGCGACCTCACCGTCGCCTTCGCCCGCTACTGCCTGCCGCAGATCCTCTTCTACGGCCTGTTCACGCTCTTCGGGCAGGTCCTCAACGCGCGCGGCCGGTTCGGCGCGATGATGTGGACGCCCGTCCTCAACAACCTCGTCGTGATCGCGGTGTTCGGCCTGTACCTGGTGACCGCCGGAACCTCCGGCGACACCCTGAGCGCCACCGACACCCGGATCCTGGGCTGGGGCACCACCGCCGGGATAGCCGTCCAGGCGCTCGCGCTGGTCCCGGCGCTGGGCGCGGCCCGGTTCCGCTGGCGGCCGAGGTTCGACTGGCGCGGCAGCGGCATCACCCGCCCGCTGCGCTCCGCGGGCTGGCTGGTGCTCCTGGTCCTGACCAACCAGCTGGCGTACTGGGTGGTGACCCGGCTCTCCACCACCGCGGCCCAGCACGCCAAGGGCGCGGGCTACACCGCGTACACCAACGCGTACATGCTCTGGGTGGTCCCGCACGGCATCGTCACCGTCTCGCTGCTCACCGCGCTGATGCCCCGGATGAGCCGGGCGGCGGCCGACGGGGACCCGGCGGGGGTGCGGCGCGACCTGTCCTACGGGCTGCGCACCAGCGCCGCGCTGATCGTCCCGGCCGCCTGCGCCCTGTTCGCGCTGGCGCCCTGGCTGATGGGCGTGGTGTTCGGGTACGGCAGGACCAGCCCCGCCGACGTCCAGGTCATGGCGGGGATGCTGATGGCGTTCGCGCCCGGGCTCATCGCCTTCTCCGGGCAGTACGTGCTCTCGCGGGGCTTCTACGCGCTCGGCGACACCCGCACCCCGTTCCTGCTCAACCTGGTGATCGCCGGCTGCAACGCGGGCCTGTCCGCGCTCGCCTATGTGCTGCTGCCCGCGCGCTGGGCGGTCACCGGGATGGCCGGGGCGTACTCGCTGGCGCTGTTCGCCGGCTGGGCCCTCACCGCCTACACCCTCGACCGCAGGCTCGGCGGCGGCGCCGGACTGCTGCGCTCGCCCTCGCTGACCACCCACGTCCGGCTGCTCCTGGGCTGCGCCCCGGCGGCGCTGCTCGGCTGGGCGGCGGCCCGCGCGGCCGACCCGCTCGGCTACTTCGCCGCGGCCGGGGCCGGAGCCGCCGTGCTGCTCGTGACCGTCGCCCTGCTCGCCCGGCCGCTGCGGCTCGACGGCATCAACGACGTGCTCGGCAAGCTCCGCGGCGGACGCAAGCGCTGAGACACCTCACCCGCCCGGGACACACGAGACTGCTGGGATACTGACGCTCATGCCACGCGTGCTGCTCATCGAGGACGACCCCTCCGTACGGGAAGGGGTCGAGCTCGGGCTGCGCAGGCGCGGCCACGAGGTGCGCGCGGCGGAGACCGGCGAGGCGGGGCTCGCCGCGCTCAGGACCTTCCAGCCCGAA
Organism: Streptomyces sp. YS-3; assembly: GCF_045257485.1. Lineage (NCBI taxonomy): Bacteria > Bacillati > Actinomycetota > Actinomycetes > Kitasatosporales > Streptomycetaceae > Streptomyces > Streptomyces sp. YS-3. The sequence continues at coordinate 15,717 of NZ_JBJHPC010000071.1, forward strand.
CTGGTCCTGCTGGACCTGATGCTGCCCGGCATCAACGGCGTCCAGGTCTGCCGCCGCATACGCGAGACCAGCCAGCTGCCGATCATCATGCTCACCGCGCGCGGTGACGACTTCGACGTGGTGGTGGGCCTGGAGGCGGGCGCCGACGACTACATCGTCAAACCCGCCCGTACCGAGGTCATCGAGGCCCGCATCCGGGCCGTGCTGCGCAGGCTCACCGAGCCCGGGCGCCCGGGTCTGGAGTTCCACGGCGAACTGGTCCTCGACCGGGCCGGTCTCACCGCCGCCAAGTCGGGCGAACGCCTGGCGCTCGCCCCCTCCGAGCTGAAGCTGCTGCTGCATCTGTCGGCCCACCCCGAACAGGTCTTCAGCCGCCAGCAGCTCCTGGAGTCGGTGTGGGAGCACAGCTACCACGGCGACGCCCGGCTCGTCGACGCGTGTGTCCGGCGGCTGCGCCACAAGATCGAGGACATCGCCGGCAGCCCGCGCTACATCCAGACCGTCCGCGGTTTCGGCTACCGCTTCGGCCCGCTGCGGTGATACGCGCGCGTCTGCGGGCCGGGCGCCTCGGGCTGCGCGCCCGGCTGATCGCCGCCTTCCTCCTGGTCGCCGCCATCGCCGCGGGCACCACCGCCACCCTGATCTACCAGGAGGCCCGCTCGGTCATTCTCCAGCAGGCCCAGGACACCGCTGTGGCCCAGCTCCGCGACCAGATCGGCGCCCAGACGGTGAAGCTGCCGATGACCCGCACCTCGCTGCGCGAACTCAGCCTCGCCGTGGGCCGCCAGGGCAAGCCGCACCCCTGGTACGTCTTCGCCGAGTACGGCTCGCTGCGCGCCTCCAACGTCAGCCAGACCACCTCCGGTGTCCTCACCGAGGACCTGCGGCGCCGGGCCCGCGCCAATCCGCACGGCACCTTCCAGCGGGTGGTGAAGGACGGCCAGCCCTGGCTGACCGTGGGCATGCCCGTGATGCTCGGCGACGAGGGAGTGCAGCCGGCGCAGCCCACCGGGCTCACCGTGTTCGCGGTGATGCCGCTGGCCACCGAGGAGGACAACGTCCAGGCGATGGTCACCGCCGCCCGGGACGGCGCGCTGCCCGCGCTCGCCGTCGCCCTGGTGCCCGCGCTGCTCGCCGCCCGCAGCGTGCTGCGCCCCGTCCGCGATCTGCGCCGGGCCGCCAGCAGCATGGGCAAGGGACGCCTGGACACCCGTATCGAGGTCAAGGGATCGGACGAACTCGCCGATCTGGCCTGGACGTTCAACGAGTCGGCCAGGGCTCTGGAGCGGTCCGTCGAGGAGCTCCAGAAGGCCGAGGCCAGGGCCCGCAGATTCGCCTCCGACGTCTCGCACGAGCTGCGCACCCCGCTCGCCGGGATGCTCGCCGTCACCGAGGTCCTCGACGAGGACGCCGGGGGGCTCGACCCGGACACCGCGGCGGCGGTCCGGCTGATCTCCACCGAGACCGACAAGCTCGCCACCCTCGTCGACGACCTGATGGAGATCTCCCGCTTCGACGCCAAGGCCGCCGAGCTCAACCTCGACGAGGTCGACGTGGCGGAGACGATCGCCAAGACCCTTCAGCGCAGGCGCTGGGAGGAGCGGGTCGCCGTCGACCTGCCGCCGGGGATACGGGCCATGCTGGACCCCAGGCGCTTCGACGTCGTCGTCGCCAACCTCGTCGGCAACGCGCTGCGCCACGGCTCCGCCCCGGTCCGGGTGGTGCTGCGCGCCGACGGCGACCGGGTGGTGACCGAGGTGAGCGACGGCGGCCCCGGCATCGCCCCCGCCGTGCTGCCGCACATCTTCGACCGGTTCTACAAGGCCGACGCCGCCCGCACCCGCTCGGCGGGCAGCGGCCTCGGTCTCGCGATCACCCTGGAGAACGTCCGGCTGCACGGCGGCACCGTCCGGGCCGCCAACGGGCCCTCGGGCGGGGCGGTGTTCACCGTCGAGCTGCCGTCGCGCCCGCCGGGCGAGGGGAGGCCGTCGTGAGGGCGGCCCGGCTCGCCGCCCTGTGCGCCGCCCTGCTCCTCGCCACCGGGTGCGGCATCCGCTCCACCGACGTCGTGGAGGTGGGCGACCCCGCCTACGTCCGGGCGACGCCCACCGTCCCAAGCAGCGTCACCCTGTACTTCAAGGGCCCGGAGGGCGGAGTGCTGCCGGTGGTCCGGCCCGGACAGCAGGAACAGTCACCCGGCAACGCCGTCGTGCTGCTCCTGAGCGGCCCCACCCAGGCCGAGAAGGACGCGGGGCTGAGCACCGAACTGCCCAACTACTACGGGGGGATGACCCTCAGCAGGGAGGGCGCCGGCGTCCACATGCGGCTGGAGCGCGCCGTGCGCGACTTCCCGGCCGTCGCCCGCCGCCAGCTGGTGTGCACGGCGGCGCACGCGGTCACCCAGGTGCCGAGCAGGTCGGTGTCGGTGACGGTGGCCGGGACCGACGGTGAGCTCGCTCCCGCGCAGTGCCCCTTCTGAGCCGGAGCCGGGCCCCGGCGGGGCGGTCTTGTCGACGGCGCCGGTGGGCGTCACCTTGGTGCGATGAGTGATCTGCCGGACGTCTTCGACCCGCGCCGGTACGCCGCCGGGCCGCCCCACGACGACTACCGGGAGCTGCGCGAGCGGCACCCGGTGGCCTGGCAGGAGGAGTACGAGGTCCTGGGCTGGCCCGCCGGACCCGGCTTCTGGGCGGTCACCCGCCACGCCGACGTCGTCCGCGTACTTAAGGACGCGGCCGGTTTCTCCTCCGCGCTCGGCGCCACCCAGATCCGCGACCCCGACCCCGACGACCTGCCGTTCATCCGGCGCATGATGCTCAACCAGGACCCCGCGCCCGGCTCCGCGCCGGTGCCGGGCCGCACGGACCACCACGACCACGGCAGGCTGCGCCGCCTGGTGAGCCGCGCTTTCACCCCGGGCCGCGTCGACCGGTTCGCGGCGGCGGTACGGACCCGGGCGCGCACCCTGCTCGGCGCGGCCCGCGACGGCGCCGAGGGCGGGGTGTTCGACCTGGTCACCGAGGTCACCGACGACTACGCGCTGCTCAACCTCGCGGACCTGCTCGGGGTGCCCGGCAGCGACCGCGGGCTGCTGCTCGAATGGACCGAGCGGGTCATCGGCTACCAGGACCCGGACGAGCCGCCGGTGCTGGGCCCCGACGGGCGGCCGGTCAACCCCCGCTCACCCGCCATGCTGCGCGAGATGTTCGGCTACGCCCAGGAGCTCGCCGCGTACAAGCGGCGCGAGCCGGGCGACGACGTGATGACCGCGCTCGCCCACTCGGAACTGGCCGACGCCGAGCTGGAGATGTTCTTCTTCCTGCTGACGGTCGCGGGCAATGACACCGTGCGCGCGGCGGCGCCCGGCGGTTTCCTGGCGCTGGCCGAGCACCCGGCCGCCCAGCGCGCCCTGCGGGCCGGGACGGCGGGCGTGGACGGCGCCGTCGAGGAACTGCTGCGGTGGCACCCTCCGGTACTCACCTTCCGCCGTACCGCCGTACGGGACACCGTGCTGGCGGGGCAGCGGGTGCGGGCGGGCGACAAAGTGGTGGTCTTCCACGGCTCGGCCAACCACGACGAGCGCGTCTTCGCCCGCCCCCACAGCCTGGACCTCACCCGTAC
>NZ_JBJHPC010000701.1:0-3339 GCF_045257485.1 Streptomyces sp. YS-3
CGGCGCGGGGGTCTCGGTCATGGTCCTGGAGGCCGCCGGGGGGGTGGGCGGGCGGCTCGGCGACGGCCGCCAGTACTGGTCGTTCATCTCCCTGCACGACCACATCGCGGCGCTGCGGCACCTCCTGGACACCCCCGGCCTGTCGGGCCCGGTGAACCTGACGGCCCCGGAACCGGTCACCAACCGCGAGGTGACGGCGGCGATGGCCCGGGTGCTGCGCCGGCCGGCGCTCCTCCCGGTCCCGGCCCCGGCGATCCGGCTGGTCCTGGGCGAGTTCGCCCAGGACGTCCTGGGCAGTCAGCGGGTCCTGCCCCACCGGCTCCTGGAGTCGGGCTTCGGATTCGCGTTCCCGGGGATCGACGGGGCGATCAGGGCGGCCGGGTAGGTCGCCGGGCAGGCGCGGGGCGGGACACCGGCGGCCGGGTAGGCCGCCGGGCAGGCGCGGGGCGGGACACCGGCGGCCGTCCGGGCCGGGCGGGCTCCGCGTACCCGTCTCGCGGGCCCGGCCGAAAGGGCACCGGCGCACGGGGTGCGGCGCCGTGCATCCGTGCCCGGTCGTGTGCGCGACCCGCGGAATCGACCGCGCTTTCTAGTCTCTCTCTCCGAACTCCTGCATTTCGTGAACCGGTTGGGGGCATGAGGCCTCCACCAAGCCGCGCCGACCTCAGGGAGGGGCACGTGCTCAGTACCGCACACCAGGCGGACGTCGTCATCGTGGGGGCCGGGCTCGCCGGCCTGTCAGCGGCTCACCAGCTGACCGGCGCGGGGGTCTCGGTCATGGTCCTGGAGGCCGCCGGGGAGGTGGGCGGGCGCATGTCCACCGAGCACCTCGACGGCTTCCGCCTCGACCGGATCGGCCAGTTGCTCTCCACCTCGTACCCGGAGCTGACGCGCACGCCCGGCCTGGACGGCCTGGCCGTGAGCGCGTTCGCGCCCGGGGTGCTCGTCCACAGCGCGGGCCGCCACTACCGGGCGGGCGTGCCGCGGAGCGCGCGGGGCGCACTCGCAACAGCGCGCGCCCTCGCAAGCGCCCCCCGGGGAGGCCCCCGGGGCGTGCCCAGGAGCACCGCGCGGGGCGCCGCCACCCCGCTGGGCGGCGCGCTCGACCAGGCCCGCCTGGGCGCCTCGCTCGCGCGTCTCGCCGCGACGCCGGTGGAGCGGCTGCTCGCCCGGCCCGAACTGCCCATCGGGACGGCCCTGCAGACCCGGGGGCTGCCCGCCCGCACCCTCGACGGGTTCGTCCGCCCGCTGCTCTCCGCGCTGCTCTGCGACCCGGACCTCACCACCTCCAGCCGGTGCGCGGACCTCGCCCTGCGCGGCTTCGCGCGCGGCCGGCTGTGTGTGCCGTCGGGGGGCGCCTCGGTCCTGCCCGAACTGCTCGCGGCGGCGCTGCCGCCCGGCACGGTCCGCAGCGGCGTCAAGGTCACCGCGGTCGCCACGACCGCGGTGACCACGGCCGACCACGGCGTGATCGGCTGCCGCTCGCTGCTGCTGGCCACCGACGCGCGCGCCGCCTCCGAGCTGCTGCCCGGGCTGCGGGTGCCGCCGTTCCACCCGGTGACGGTGGTGCACCACACCGCCCCCGCGTCCCCGCTGGCCGAGCCGGCGCTGCTGCTGGACGCGGACGGGGGCGGGCCGGTGGCGCACACGGCGGTGATGAGCGAGGTCGATCCGGCGCGCGCGCCGGGCGGGCGGACGCTCATCAGCTCCACCGTGCTCGGCCCGCCGCCGCCGGACCTGGAGGCCTCGGTCCTGGCCCATCTGGGACGGCTGTACGGCACGTCCACGGCGGACTGGGAGCTGCTGGCCGTCCGCCACACCCCCGACGCGGTCCCGGCCATGCCCGCACCCCACGACGTACGCCGCCCCGTACGGCTGCTGGCGGGCCTGTACGTGTGCGGGGACCACCGGGACACCAGCACGGTCCAGGGCGCCCTGTACTCGGGCCGCAGGGCCGCACACGCCCTCCTGACCGACCTGGGCCTGCGCCCCGCAACCCCCACGCACACGGCGATGAGCCCGGCGGCCTGACGCCCGCGGCGCGCGGGTGGTGCGTCCGTGTGCGGCCCGTGGGTGTGCCTGCGGCGCGCGGGTGGTCCTTTCGTGTGCAGACGGTGGGTGGCTGGTCGCGCAGTTCCCCGCGCCCCTAACGACCCAGGGGCGCGGGGAACTGCGCGAGCAACCCACCCGGGCCCTGCGGACGAAGGCGGGTTTAGGGGCGCGGGGAACGGCGCGAGCAACCCACCCGGGCCTGCGGACGAAGGCGGGTTTAGGGGCGCGGGGAACTGCGCGACCAGCCCCCCACACCCCGCAGACAACCACGGACCAAAGGGCGCGGGGAACTGCGCGAGCAACCCACCACCGGCCCGCAGACGAACCCCGGGCAACACAGAGCCGCCCCCTACCCGAGCGCAGCAACCCGGTCGCGATAAGTCCGCACCGCCGCCGCATCCCGATACGGCTCCAACCGCCGCTCGAAGTCCCGCACGTACTCGACCGCCCGGACCGACCGCATCTCGCTCGCCTGCTGCGCCGCCTCCGCGGCGAGCGCGCACGCCTGGTCGAGCTCCCCGAGCCCGAGCCGGGCGCACGCCAGCACCACCCGGCAGAAGAGCCGGGACCGGGCGTACGCCGGGGCGCGCAACTGCAGGGAGCGCTCGGCGTGCTGCGCGGCGGCCCGGTACTGCTGGAGATCCCGGTGGCAGTGCCCGAACTCGTCCGCCAGCTGCGCGTCGTCGAAGAACCGCGCCCAGTGCGGCACCTCGTCCCCCGGCCGAGCCGCCTCCATCGCCCGTTCCGCCCGTACCAGCGAGGCCGTGCACGCCCGGATCTCGCCGAGCACGCCGTGTCCGCGCGCCTCCACGGAGTGCAGCAGGGCCTGTACCACCGGAGGCGCCGAGGACCCGACGCCCTGCTGGGCGACCCGGGCGAGCTGCACCGCCTCCCGGCCGTGGCCGAGGTAGACGGCCTGGCGGCTCATGGTGACCAGCACATACGACCCGTACGCCCGGTCACCGGCCGCCTGCGCCAGACGCAGCGCCTGGACGAAGTACCGCTGCGCCAGCCCGTGCGCGGCGATGTCGTACGAGGTCCAGCCCGCCAGCCGGGTGAGGTCGGCAGCCGCCGCGAAGAGCCTGCGGCCGATGTTCTCGCCGTAGCTGCCGCGCAGCATCGGCTCGGCCTCGTGCTCCAGATACCGCACCAGGGCCTGGCGCGCGTGGCCGCCGCCGTAGGCGTGGTCCAGGGTGCGGAAGAGCTCCCCCACCGAGCGCAGGGCCGCGATGTCGCCGCTGGTCACCCGCTGTCCGGGGCCGCGCTCCGAGCCGCGCTGCCGGGGCA
>NZ_JBJHPC010000702.1:0-3320 GCF_045257485.1 Streptomyces sp. YS-3
GCATACCCCACCACCAGGGCGTCCCGGGACGCCGGTGTCGACGGGTGGCGGAAGGCCGAGAGGCCCTGGAGGGCCAGGCCCTGCCACGCCGCGGCCTGGATCACCGCGCGTTCGGTGCCGGGCGGAAGCTCCAGCACCGCGTGCAGCCCCGCCGCGATCCCACTCACCCGCACCTCCGGCGCCCGCGCCGCCAGCGCCGCCACCAGCTGGTCGCGCCGGCGCCGGTAGCGCAGCCGCATCCCCCGGACATGGCGGTCGTACGCGCCGGACGCGATGAACTCCGCCAGCGTCAGCTGGTCGAGCGCGCCGCACGACCAGTCGACGTCCCCCTTCGCCTCCGCCACCTCCCCCGCGAGCCGCTCCGGCAGCACCATCCAGCCCAACCGCAGCCCGGGCGCGAGGGACTTGCTGGCCGTGCCCAGATAGACGACGTGGTCGGGGTCGAGGCCCTGCAACGCCCCGACGGGCTGGCGGTCGTAGCGGAACTCGCCGTCGTAGTCGTCCTCCAGGATCAGCCCGTCCACCGCCCGCGCCCAGTCGACGGCCGAGGCCCGCCGGSCCGGCGGGAGCGCGACCCCGACCGGGAACTGGTGCGCGGGCGTCAGGAGCACCGCCCCCAGCCCCTTGACCTCCCCCAACTCTCCCGTGAGCGTGCCGTGTTCGTCGAACGGCAGCGGCTGGGTGCGCAGCCCAGCGCGCGCCAGCAGGTCCCGGTGGACGTCGAGCCCGTACGACTCGACGCCCGTCGCACGCACCCGGCGCGCCCGCAGCACCCGTCCGAGCAGCATCAGACCGTGCACGAAGCCCGCGCAGACGACGATCCGCTCGGGGGCCGCGTGGACGCCCCGCGCCCGCGCCAGATACTCGGCGAGCACCGTGCGCAGCTCGATGCGCCCGCGCGGGTCGCCGTAGCCGAAGGCCTCGTGGGGCGCGGCCGTCAGCGCCCGCCGGGACGCCTTGAGCCATTCGGCGCGCGGGAAGGACGCGAGGTCGGGGCTGCCCGCGATCAGGCTGTACGCGGGGCTGCGGCGCGCCGGATGGCGCGGCCCGGACGGCTGCGGGCGGCGCGGCGCGGTCCGCTGGGCGACCCGGGTCCCCGAGCCCTGGCGGGCGGTGAGCCAGCCCTCGGCGACGAGTTCGGCGTACGCGTCGGCCACCGTGTTGCGCGCGATGCCCAGGTCCGCCGCGAGCGAGCGCGAGGAGGGCAGCCGGGCGCCGGGGGCGAGCCTGCCGCCGCGCACCGCCTCGCGCAGCGCGTCCATGAGGCCCGCGCGCAACCCGCCCGCGCCCACCTCCACATGGAAGTCGACACCGAAGACTTCAGCCAGGGTTCCGGAAGAAGTGGCCCAGGATTCCACCATGAAAATGGACCATACCCGTGTGACATGTGCCGCGTACCGTCATCCGTATGACGGCGACGAACGAGAACACCGAGACCACGGCGAGCACGGCGAACACGGCGAGCACGGCGAGCACGGCGAACGCACGGGAGACGGGAGACGCGGTGACGGACCACGGCCAGAGCGAGAACGGCTCCTACGCTGCCGAGCACACCCCCCGGCTGCACTGGGCGAAGGCCGCCCCCGAGGTCTACAAGGCGATGGTCAAGCTGGACGCGGCGGCCGGGCGCGGGGTGGACCCGGTGATCCACGAGCTGGTCAAGATCCGGGCCTCGCAGCTCAACCACTGCGCCTTCTGCCTCGACATGCACACCAAGGACGCCCTCGCGGCGGGCGAGTCGGTCGAGCGGATCGTGCAGCTCAGCGCCTGGGAGGAGTCCCAGCACTTCTACACCGCCAGGGAGCTCGCGGCGATCGAGCTGACCGAGGCGATCACGGTCCTCACCGACGGTTTCGTACCGGACGAGGTGTACGCGAAGGCGGCCGAGCAGTTCGACGCGACCGAGCTGGGCCATCTGATCGCCGCGATCACGGTGATCAACGCCTGGAACCGCTTCGGTGTCACCACCCGGATGGTCCCGGGCCACTACACCCCCGGGATGTACAAGTGACCGCCCGGGCCTGGCAGGTCCCGCAGGAGGTCTACCGGGCCCTGGCGGGGGTGAGCGCAGCCGCCAAGAAGGTGCTCGACCCGACCCTGACGGAGCTGGTCATGGTCCGCGCCTCGCAGCTCAACCACTGTGCCTTCTGCCTGGACATGCATCTCGACCTCGCGCGCGAGCACGGCGAGACCGAGGGACGGCTCGATCTCGTCGCGGCCTGGCACGAAGCGGGCGACCGCTTCAGCGAGCGCGAGCGTGCGGCCCTCGCCCTCACCGAAGGCATAACGGTCCTGACCGACGGATTCGTTCCCGACGAGCTCTACGCGCTCGTCTCCAAGCACTTCGACGAGACCGAACTGGCCCACCTCATCGCCGCGATCACCGCCATCAACAGCTGGAACCGGCTGATGGTGGCGCGGCGCACCGCACCCGGAGAGACCGAATGGCACAGCTGACCCCCGTCGCCGCCTTCCGCGCCCTGCACCACGGGCGCGCCACGGGCGACCCCCTGATCCTGCCCGGCCCCTGGGACGCGGCCAGCGCCCGCGTCTTCGAGGAGGCGGGCTTCCCGGCGCTCGCCACGCCGAGCGCGGGGGTCGCCGCCTCGCTCGGTTACGCGGACGGCGCCACGCCCGGGGACGAGATGTTCGCGGCGGTCGCCCGGATCGTGCGGGCCGTCTCCGTACCGGTGTCGGCGGATGTCGAGGGCGGTTACGGTCTCGAACCCAAGGAGCTGGTGGACCGCCTCCTGGAGACCGGCGCGGTCGGCTGCAATCTGGAGGACTCCGCCGACGGCGCCCTCAAGGACCCGGCGCGCCACGCCGACTGGCTGGCGGAGGTGCGCGCGGCGGCCGGGGACCGGCTCTTCATCAACGCGCGCGTGGACACCTACATCGAGGGCGTGGACGATCTGGACGCCACGATCGCGCGGGCGCGCGCGTATGTGGCGGCTGGCGCCGACTGCGTCTACCCGTACGGGGCCCCCGCCGGCCATCTGCCGAAGATCGCCGCCGCCGTGCCGGCCCCGGTCAACCAGGTGGCGCTGGCGGACGGCCCGACCCCCCGCCGCCTGGGTGAACTGGGCGCCGCCCGCGTCACGTTCGGCCCGCTCCTCCAGCGCCGCGCGACGAACGCGGTACGGGAGATCGCGGAGCAACTGCGCGCCGGCTGAGCGGGGAGGGGCGCCGCCCCGTGACGTACACCGAACAGGCGCCCGGCAACGCGCCCGACAAGGCGCCGGAGAAGACGCCGGGGAAGACGCCCCAAAAAACCACCCCCGGCGGCCCGGTGGGGCCGACGGGGGTGGTTTTTTGGGGCG
>NZ_JBJHPC010000703.1:0-3312 GCF_045257485.1 Streptomyces sp. YS-3
GCCGGGCGGCGCTGAGCCTGCGGGCCACCCACGGCGCGTAGGCGAGCAGCAGCGAGGCGGCGAACCAGCCCGCGTCCAGGAGCTGGCCGGAGCGGTAGTGCTCGCGCAGCAGCGGTGAGGTGTACAGGGCGTCGCACAGCACGGTCAGGGCGAGCGCGGCGATGGCCGTGTTGATCGCCGACCGGTTGGCGGAGGAGCGCCGGAAGTGCAGCGCGAGCACCATGCTCACCAGCACGATGTCGAGCAGCGGATAGGCGAGGGCCAGCGCGGCCCTCGCGACGCTCTCGCCCTCGAAGTGCGCGGTGTGCGCGAGGGCCAGGCTCCACGAGAGGGTCAGCAGCGAGCCGCCGATCAGCCAGGAGTCCAGCGCCAGGCAGACCCAGCCGGCCCGGGTGACCGGGCGCTTGGCCAGCACAAGCAGCCCGATGATCGCGGGCGGCGCGAAGAGCAGGAAGAACAGGTCGGCCATGGAGGGCGAGGGGACCGGGTGCTCCAGCACCACCTGGTACCACCCCCAGACTCCGTTGCCGCTCGCCGCCATGGCGGAGGAGAACGAGAACAGCAGCCACGCGGGCCGAAAGCGGCTCTCCCCCTCCTCGGCGCCTCCGCGCGCGTAGAGGAAGCAGGAGACCGAGGCCGCCGTCGCCGCGGCGCTCAGCCCGAAGTCCCCCATCACATCGGCGACTTCCGGGGATCCCCAGCCGAGCGCCGCCCCCGTGGCGTACCCCGCGCAGACCACCGCGAGGACGAGCTGGGAGACCAGGCCCGTGCCGCCGTCGGGCAGCGGCCTGCTCGGCAGCACCGCCCCCGGGGCGTTCACCGGGCCCCTCCGGACCGGGACACGGTACGGATACGGGGTCCGGGGCGGCCCGCCCGGCCGGGCGGGTGGGCCCGTGCGGCCGGGCCGGGGGCCGCGGAAGGCGGACGGGCCGCCTGCGCCGGCGGCCGGGGCCGGGCCGGCACCCGGGTGCGGGCCCGGCCCCGGACCCCGGGCCGGGTGCGGGCCCCCAGAAGTCCCGCTCGTGTGCCTCGGGGTAGCCGTCGACGGCTCCGTCGCGTCGGATCGCTGGTCCATTGGCCGTGCATCGCCCGTCGCCCCCCTCGCTGTGACTTTCGCTCCCCCGCGCTCGGACACGCGGCGCAGCCCCCGGTCGGGACGATACACCAGTCTCGTCACTCAGGGACATAGTTCCTCTACGCTCCGTGACGGCTACGGCAGTTGAGGATACGGATCGCACGCGTACCACTGCGCAGAGTTGCCAATCGAAGGCGGGGCGGCCCTACGCGATCGTCATGACCACGTTGTCGAGCGGCTGCCCGGCCGCGTACCGGGTCAGCTGACGGGCCAGCAGCGCCTTCGCGCGCGGCAGGAACGCCGATGTCGAGCCCCCGACGTGGGGAGTGATGAGAACGTTCGGCGCGTGCCACAGCGGGTGTCCGGCGGGCAGCGGCTCCGGATCGGTGACGTCCAGGGCGGCGCGGACCCGGCCGCTCTTCAGCTCCGCGAGGAGCGCCTCGGTGTCCACGACCGGGCCCCGGGCGACATTCACCAGCAGGGCGCCGTCCTTCATGCGGCCCAGGAAGTCTGCGTCCGCCAGGCGCTTCGTCTGCTCGGTGAGGGGTGTGGAGAGGACCACCACGTCGGCTTCCGGGAGGAGCGCGGACAGTTCGGTGAGGGGATGCACTGGCCCGCGCGCAGTCGTGCGCCGGGAGCGCGCCACGCGCGCCACCCGGGCGCACTCAAAGGGCGCGAGCCGGTCCTCGATGGCCGCGCCGATCGATCCGTACCCCACGATCAGCACCGACTTGTCGGCCAGCGCGGGGTAGAACCCGGACCTCCACTCCTCCTTCTCCTGGCCCGCGACGAACGACGGGATGCCGCGCAGCGAGGCCAGGACGAGGGCGAGGGTGAGCTCGGCGGTGGACGCCTCGTGCACACCGCGCGCGTTGCAGAGCCGCACGCCCGGCGCCAGCGAGCCGAGACCCGGCTGTACGTGGTCGATGCCGGCCGACAGCGTCTGCACGACGTGGACGCCGGTCATCGCGGCGAGCGGCCGGACGGCGATGTCCGCGCCCTTCATGTACGGGACCACGTAGAAGGCGCAGTCGGCGGGGTCGGCGGGGAAGTCCGCGCCGCCGTCCCAGAAGCGGTAGGAGAGGCCGTCGGGGAGGCCCGGGACCTCGTCGGCGGGGACGGGGAGCCACACGTCTGCAGTCATGCCCGGAGGCTATGTCAGGACCGGCCGGGGCCAGAGGTTAGTTTGGGGGCCACACCCAGGGCGGTCGGAGGGGTACGGGGAGTTGGAGCGCAGGACTATCGGTGCGTCGGCCCTGGAGGTGGGCGCGATCGGCCTCGGCTGTATGCCGATGAGCTGGGCGTACACCGCGTCGCAGCGGCGGGGGGAGCGCTCGCTGCGCGCTGTGCACGCGGCCCTCGACGCCGGGTCCTCGCTGCTCGACACGGCGGACATGTACGGGCCGTTCACCAATGAGCTGCTGGTGGGCCGGGCGGTGAAGGAGCGCCGGGGCGAGGCGTTCCTCGCCACCAAGTGCGGGCTGCTGGTGGGCGGTGACGCGCATGTGGTGGCCAACGGGCGGCCCGGCTATGTGAAGCGGGCCTGCGACGCCTCGCTGCGGCGCCTCCAGACGGACGTGATCGACCTCTACCAACTGCACCGGGCCGACCCCGAGGTGCCGGTCGAGGAGACCTGGGGCGCGATGGCGGAGCTGGTGACGGCGGGCAAGGTGCGGGCGCTCGGGGTGTGCGCGACGGGGGCGCCGGTGAACCGGAGGGCCGGCCCTCCGCACGAGGTGACGATACGTCAACTGGAGCGGGTGCAGCAGGTCTTCCCCGTCAGCGCCGTCCAGGCCGAGCTGTCGGTGTGGGCGCGCGGCGCATTGGACACGCTGCTGCCGTGGTGCGCCGCGCGGGGCGTGGGCTTCCTGGCCGCGATGCCGCTCGGCAGCGGCTTCCTCTCCGGCACGCTCACCCCGGGCCAGGGCTTCGAGCCCGACGACGTCCGGGCCCGGCACCCCCGTTTCACCGCCGAGATGATGGCGGCCAACCAGCCCGTGGTGGCGGGGCTGCGCCGGGTCGCCGCCCGCCACGGGGAGGACGTGACCCCGGCCCAGGTCGCGCTGGCCTGGCTGCTGGGGCGGGGTCCGCACGTCATCCCGGTACCGGGCACCAAGTGCGAGGAGTGGGCGCGGGAGAACGCCGCGGCGGCGGGGCTGGTGCTGACGGCCCGGGACGAGGCGGAGATCGAACGGCTGCCCGAGGCGCGGGGGTCCTGGGACTGAGGGGATTCAGGG
>NZ_JBJHPC010000704.1:0-3305 GCF_045257485.1 Streptomyces sp. YS-3
CCCAGGGCCCCTCCCCGCCCGCGTTGCCGTACGAGACGAGCCGCCCGTACAGCGCCAGCGCGTCCAGGCCCCGGCGCAGGGTCTCGCCGCCGACCGGGTCGAGGACCAGGTCCACACCCCGGCCCCCGGTCGCCCGGCGCGCGTCCTCGGCGAAGGACTCGGTGAGGAACACGTCGTCGTACCCGTGCTCGCGCGCGTACGCGGCCTTCGCCCGGCTGGAGACCACTCCGTAGACGGCGCCCGCGCCCGCGAGCCGGGCGATCTGGCCGACGGCCGTGCCGACGCCGCCCGCCGCGCCCTGGACCAGGACGGTCTCGCCGGCCCGCAGCCGCCCCACCTCATGGATGAGCGCGTGCGCGGTCGGCAGGACGGTGGGGAGCGTGGCGGCGGCGCGCAGGCCGACGCCCTCGGGGACGGGGAAGACGGTGGCGGCCGGGACGACCGCCACCTCCGCGTAACCGCCGTCCTCGGACATCGCGGCGACCTCCTGCCCGACCGCGAGCCCCACGACGCCCTCGCCCAGCTCCCGTACGCGCCCGGAGACCTCCAGACCCGGCACGAAGGGCAGGGACGTGACCCGGTAGCCCTCCGAACGGGCCTTCACCTCGGCGAAGTTGACCCCCGCCCAGGCGACGTCGACGGCGACCTCACCGGGGCCGGGCCGGGGCGCCTCCGTCTCGACCAGCCGCAGTACTTCCGGACCACCCAGCTCGCTGACCTGAATCGCACGCATGACGCGGGGCCTCCTGGAGACCTAAAGTGTTCAATGAAAGTCGAACACTTAGAAGTGTACGACGATTGTCGAACACTGGGCAAGGGCGGACCGCCGGGCCCGGCCCCGGGAGGAAGGACTCCGATGAACCATCGCGCGGCACCCGAACACACCCACCCCGACAAGGTCCCCCTGATCACGGCCCTGGACGCGCTCGGCGACCCGGTCCGCCTCCAGCTCGTGCGCGAGCTGGCCGGGTCGAAGGAGTGGACGCGCAGTTGCGGCTCCTTCGACGTGCCGGTGCGCAAGGCGGCGCTGAGCCACCACTTCTCGGTGCTGCGCGCGGCCGGGCTGGTCGAGCAGCGCGACGACGGGGCCAAGCGGATCAACCGGCTGCGCCGCGAGGAGTTCGACCAGCGCTTCCCGGGCCTGCTCGACCTGGTCCTGAGCGTCGACTGAGCCGACTGAGGACGGGCGGGCCAGCCGGCGGTTCAGTGCCCGCCGGCCCGCACCAGCCCCGACTCGTACGCGAGGACGACCACCTGGACCCGGTCCCGCAGCCCCAGCTTCGTCAGGATCCGGCCGACATGGGTCTTCACGGTGGCCTCCGAGAGGACCAGACGCGCCGCGATCTCGCCATTCGAGAGGCCCTGCGCGACCAGCAGCATGACCTCGCGCTCGCGCTCGGTCAGCCGGTCCATGGCGCCGCCGGGGCCCTGCTCCTTGCCGGTCGACGGCAGCATCGGGGCGAACCGGTCGAGCAGGCGCCGGGTGGTGGAGGGCGCCACGACCGCGTCGCCGCTGTGCACCGAGCGGATGGCGCCCAGGAGTTCGGCCGGGGGCACGTCCTTCAGCATGAAGCCGCTGGCGCCCGCCTTGAGGCCGGAGAACGCGTACTCGTCGAGGTCGAAGGTGGTCAGGATCAGCACCTTGGGGGGCGTCTGGGCCGAGCAGATCCGGCGCGTCGCCTCCACCCCGTCCAGGCGCGGCATGCGCACGTCCATCAGCACCACGTCCACGGCGGTCGCGCGGAGGATCTCGATCGCCTCCGCGCCGTCGCCCGCCTCCGCGACGACCTCCATGTCCGGCTGGGCGGCGAGCACCATCCGGAAGCCGGTGCGCAGCAGCACCTGGTCGTCGACGAGCATCACGCGGATCGTCATCGGGTCCCTCTCCATCAAGACGTACGGGGATTTCGGCGTACGGCACCCCTCGGGCGTACGCAAACTACGTGGCGGGCTTCAGCGGCAGCAGGGCGCTGATACGGAAGCCGCCGCCCGGCCGCGGGCCCGCGTCCAGGGTGCCCCCCACCATGCCGACGCGCTCGCGCATACCGATCAGACCGTGCCCCTGGCCGTCGGCGCCGCCGTCCTCGTACACCTCGTGCACCGCCCCCCGGCCGTCGTCCTCGACCAGCAGGCCGAGCCCGTCGTCGAAGTAGACCAGGCGGACGCTGGCGCCCGCCTCGGGGCCGCCGTGCTTGCGTGTGTTGGTCAGCGCCTCCTGCACGATCCGGTACGCCGTGAGCTCGACGCCGCTGGGCAGCGGGCGCGGGGTGCCCTCGATCTTGAAGTCCACGGTGAGCCCGGCGGTGCGCACCTGCTCGACCAGCTCCTCGATCTGCTCGACATCGGGCTGCGGCACGTACTCCCCCGCCTCCCGGTGCTCGCCCGTGCGCAGCACGCCCAGCAGGCGGCGCATCTCCGCGAGCGCCTGGCGGCCGGTCATCGAGATGGTCTCCAGGGCGATCTTCGCCTGGTCGGGCGCGCTGTCCATCACATACGCGGCGCCGTCCGCCTGGACCACCATCACCGAGACGTTGTGGGCGACGACGTCGTGCAGCTCGCGGGCGATCCGGGCGCGCTCGGCGGCGACCGCGACCTTGGCCTGCGCCTCGCGCTCCTTCTCCAGCCGGGCGGCCCGCTCCTCCAGCTGGGCGAAGTACGCCCGGCGGGTGCGCATCGAGTCGCCCAGGACCCAGGCGAGCAGGAACGGGACCGTCATCACGACGGCGAAGAAGATGATCTGGCCCGGGCCGGAGCCGCCGTCGCCGCCGTCGTTGTAGTCGGGCCAGCGCAGCATCGCGATCACGGCCGCGAGCAGCGAGCCCGCCAGAGCGAGCCGCGAGGCCCAGCGCTCGCCGACGGCGGCGGCGGTGTAGATCGAGACCAGCATGGCGAAGTCCGACACGTTCGGACTGACGTCCAGGACCAGCTGGGCCACGCCCAGCACGGTCGCCAGCACCAGTGTCTTCTCGGGAGCGCGCCGGCGCAGCGCCACGGCGGCGCTCAGGCCGACGGCGATGAGCAGGGCCGCCGCGGCCGAGCCGTGGCCGACCCCGCTGGACACGAACGACATGCCGGAGATCCCTAGGAGGAAGACGGCCCAGAGGGTGTCCACCGCGGTGGGGTGTCTGCGGATGAAGTCGTAGAGGCGTTGCACGTAACCCAGCGTAGGGATGCCGGATCGGTGCAAGGGTCAACCGGAGGGTCGATCCGGGTGACCGGGGCGTACTCCCCAAGGTGGAGGGCGCCTAGCCTTCTGCTGTGAATCACGAGGCGGGCGACGGCGGCGGTGGCGGGCGGGACGGCGG
>NZ_JBJHPC010000705.1:0-3296 GCF_045257485.1 Streptomyces sp. YS-3
ACCGCGAGCGGGGTGGTGATCTCGGCGGAGGTGAGGGTGACGGTGGCGGCCGTGCCGTTCTGGGTGGCCGTCAGCGTCGCTTCACCGCCGCCGTAGAAACCGCAGTTGTAGACCTCGGTGGCCGACCCCGGGGAGACGGCCGCGGCCGTCGGGGCCAGTACCAGCGCACCGGTGGCCAGGCTGCCCGCGGCACTCGCCATCTCTCCCGGTACGGGAAGTACGGGAAGGGGAACCGATGTTACGCAAGAGGTCACTGGTGCTCACGGCGCTTGCCGCGGGCAGCCTGGCCACCGGTGCGCTGGTACTGGCCCCGACGGCCGCGGCCGTCTCCCCGGGGTCGGCCACCGAGGTCTACAACTGCGGTTTCTACGGCGGCGGTGAAGCGACGCTGACGGCCACCCAGAACGGCACGGCCGCCACCGTCACCCTCACCTCCGCCGAGATCACCACCCCGCTCGCGGTGGGCAAGGACACCATCACCACCACGCTCACCATGGCCAAGGCCGGGGGTGGCACGCTGGTCTTCAGCGGGAAGCGCAACCCCGCCATGTCGGCCGGCAGCGGGGTCACGGTCGGCCCGCTCAGCGGGACCGTCTCGCCCGGGCTGTCCGCCAACGCCCACCCCGGCTCGGTCAAGATGCTGGTCTTCGGGATCACGGTGACCTGCAACTCCACCGCCGCCCAGGCGCCCGGGCCGTTCGTGTTCAGCTGACCCCGGGAAACGTCGAGCCCCCCACGGCCCCACCGGACCGGCGCCGCAGCCCGCGGCGCCGGTTCTCCCTGTTCCGGCCGGTGATCCCTTCGCTGACCTGCGAGAACGCGGATCTTGACAGTATCTGATGGCCCATCAGTCAAGGGATTTCGATTCCATTGACTTCTTTTCGCGCCCCCAGGTCAATGGCTCCCTGCCGGCGCAGCCGAGCCGCTGCTGCGCCACGACCGCAGAGGGGGGCAGTCATGCCTTCAGCACGAAGACGGCGCCGCTGGGCCGCCGTACTGGGAGCCGCCGCGCTCATGACCGGGACCGGGGCGCTCATCGCGCCCGCGCAGGCCCTGGCCGCGACTCCCGTCGACTTCGCCACACACTGCGTACCACCGCCCATCGCCGGCATCCCGGCGATCGACGGCACCACGTCCGCCCAGATCACCGTGGACAACGCCGCGCCCAAGGTCGGTGACACGGTCACCGTCACGTACACCGTCACCAAGCCCGCCGCCGGCAACCCGGTGGACCTGGCGCTGCCCGCCGACATCATGACCCCCACCGGAAAGGTCGCCCTGGGCGGCGCCCAGAGCGGTGACGTCACGGTGGCCGGGCCCAAGAAGAACGACCCGGTACCGGGGAAGGGCGCGTTCCCGCCGTTCTCCATGACCGGAACGTTCACCGTCACCGCGCCCGGCGCGATCACCCTGTCGCCCGGTGACTACAACATCCACACCAGCTACATCATGGAGCTGGACACCCCCTGCACGGTCACCAACCCGCCCGCGCCCGTCTCCGAGACGGTCACCGCGACCGGCGGCGGCCAGACCAACCAGCGGACCGTCCAGCTCGGCACGGCCTCCGGCAAGGCCGGCGCGGGCGTCACCGTCACCGGGTCGAAGTTCACCGCGGGCGCGACCGTGACGGTCGCGGGCCGGGCCGGGGCGGCCGAGACCGCCGACAGGGCGACCGTGACGGCGGACGCGCAGGGCGCGTTCTCCACCACCCTCACGGTCAACGACAAGGCGACCAGCGGCATCGTCGCCTACGAGGGAGCGAGCTGGAGCGACGACAAGGGGGCCGGGCCGGCGGCGTACAGCGTCGTCGACGACACCCCGGCGCCGCCGAACAGCCAGAAGCTCACCTCCTCGGTCAAGGCGGGCACGCTCTCCATGACCCAGGCCGGCGACGCCGTCTCCCTGGACGCCGTCGACTTCGGCAAGGGCGGTTTCTCCCGCGGCTCGCTCCAGACGGTGACGGTCCAGGACTTCCGCGGCGGCCCCGCGGGCTGGTCCCTGACCGGCAAGGTCACCGACTTCACCGGCCCCGCCGGGGCGAAGATCGACGCCTCGAAGCTCGGCTGGACGCCGGTCTGCGCCACCAAGGCCGGCTCCCCGTCGACCTGCGCGGCGGGCTCGCCGGGCACCGTGGGCAGCGCGGGCGCGACCCTCGCGACCACGCCCAACGCGGCGCTCACCGGCGGTGAGTTCACCGTCGACGCCCGGGTCTCGCTGAACGTTCCCGCGTTCACCGCGCCCGGCGCGTACTCCGGCGTACTGACGCTCACGCTGGCCTGATCCACCCGTGGGCCGGGCGCGCACCCGGCCGGCCCACCCGTCCCCGGGGGTAGCGCACCGTGCGCCGACTGTCCGTCCCGCTCCTGATCGCCGCCGTCATCGCCGCCGCCGTCGCCGTCCTGGCGGCCCCGGGCACGCCCGCGCGCGCCGCCGACAACGGCAACTGGGCCGTCTTCCCGGCCTCCTCCGGCGCGGACCCGCGCCCGTACTTCTACCTCTCCGCGAGCCCCGGCACCACCCTCGGCGACCAGGTCACCGTCACCAACAAGACGGCCGCGCCGAAGGCCTTCCGGCTCTACGGGGCCGACGCGTACAACACCGAACGCGACGGCGGGTTCGCCGTACGGACCCGGAGCGAACCGCAGCACGGCGTGGGCGCCTGGACCAGGCCGGACCGGGCGGCCATCACCGTCCCCGCGCACGCCTCGGTCACCGTGCCGTTCACGCTCACCGTCCCGGCCGACGCGGAGCCCGGCGACCACCCCGGGGCGCTGGTCGCCCTGGACGAGAAGGTCGCGGCCGGGCGCGGGGAGCTGGCCATGGGGGTCCAGCAGGCCGTCGGCGCACGCGTCTATCTGCGGGTCACCGGGCCCGCCGTGCCCGCGCTCGCCGTCGAGGACGTCGAGCTGGCCCAGCACCGGCCGCTGGTGCCCGGCACCGGTACGAGCCGGACCACGATCTCGTACACCCTGCACAACCGGGGCAACGTCACGCTCGACCCGAAGGTGGAGCTGAGGGCGACGGGCCTGTTCGGACGTACGCTGCTCAGCCGCGCGCTCACCAAGGTCCCCGCCGAGCTGCTGCCCGGCCAGAAGGTCCGCCTCACCGAGCCGTGGGCCGGCTCGCCGCAGCTGGACCGGGGTGACGTACGGCTCACCGCGAGCGCCAAAGGTGTCACCGGATCGGGCGGCGCGTCCTTCCTCGCCCTGCCCTGGGCCGCCCTCGCGGTGCTGGTGGCGGCCGTGGCGGCGGGTGTTCTGGGGTGGCGGCTGCGGCGGGCGCGGGGGCCGCGCGGC
>NZ_JBJHPC010000706.1:0-3289 GCF_045257485.1 Streptomyces sp. YS-3
GGGGGAGGGCGGGCGCAGCGGAGCGGTTGGCTCCGATCTGGTCACCGTCGACCTCGCCTGGCCGCCCGGTCTCCCCGACGGCGGCCGGCACGGGTTCACCCCCGAGCACCGGGCCGTGCTCGAAGAGGCGCTTCCCGGTATGGCCACACGGCTGAGGCGGGCCCTGGGCGACACCCCCGGCCGTACCCTCGTCCTCGGGTTCGAGGAGCTGATGTACGCCCCCCTGCGCCTCGCCCTCGCCCTGGAACACCTGGGCATCGACGTCCGCTTCTCCACCACCACCCGCTCGCCCGTCCTCGCGGTGGACGATCCCGGCTACGCCATCCGCACCCGCCTCGCCTTCCCCGCCCACGACACCCCCGGCGACGGCCCCGGTGAGCGCTACGCCTACAACGTGGCGGGCGCCGGCTTCGACAGCGTCGTGGCCGTCGTCGACTCCGTGGGCGACACCCCCGCACTGCACGCCCCCGACGGCCTGCTGGCCGGGCTCGCCGCGCACATCCCGCACGTCGTGCTGGCCGTCGTCCCCTCGTACGTACCCGAAGGTGCCCCCATGTCCGGACCCCTGCCCGAGCCCCTGCCCGAGCCCCTGCGCGGGCCCGCCTTCTCCTCGTACGCGCCCGACGAGGTGGGCTGGCTGCTCAAGGACCTGTCCGGGGTGGAGCTGGAGGCGCCGACCGAGGAGCGCGAGGAGGCCATCCAGAGCGGCGGCGCCCACTACGCGGAGTCGCTGCCGGTCGAGTACCAGCCCTCGCCGCAGTACCAGCAGCTCTTCCGCGCCGCGCTGGACGCCTCGGCCGAGCGCATCGCCCGCGCCGTGGGCGTCGTGACCGAGACGGTGCTCGCGGAGCGGTCGCCCCGCCCGGTCCTGGTCTCGCTCGCCCGTGCGGGCACCCCGGTGGGCGTCCTGATGCGCCGCTGGGCCCGGCACCGGCACGGGCTCGACCTGCCGCACTACGCCGTCTCCATCGTGCGCGGACGCGGCATCGACCCCAACGCGCTGCGCTGGCTCGCCGCCCACCACGACCCCGCCGACGTGGTCTTCGTCGACGGCTGGACCGGCAAGGGCGCCATCACGCGCGAACTGGCCGCGGCGATCCGCGAGTTCGCCGACTCCTCCGGCGTCGACCGCTTCGACCCGGAGATCGCGGTCCTCGCCGACCCCGGCTCGTGCGTGCGCACCTACGGCACCCGCGAGGACTTCCTGATCCCGTCCGCGTGCCTCAACTCGACCGTATCGGGGCTGATCTCGCGGACCGTGCTGCGCGCCGACCTGATCGGACCCGGCGACTTCCACGGCGCCAAGTTCTACCGCGAACTGGCCGCCGCCGACGTCTCGGTGGACTTCCTGGACGCCGTCTCCGCCCGCTTCGACGAGGTCGCCGCCGACGTCGACCGCGAGGCCAAGGCGCTCCAGGGCGCCGACCGCAGCCCCACCTGGGAGGGCTGGGCGGCCGTCGAGCGGATCAGCGAGGAGTACGGCATCCACGACGTCAACCTCGTCAAGCCCGGCGTCGGCGAGACCACCCGTGTCCTGCTGCGCCGCGTCCCCTGGAAGATCCTGGCCCACCGCGGCGCCGGCGCCGACCTCGACCACGTACGTCTGCTCGCGGAGCAGCGCGGGGTACCGGTGGAGTGGGTCGACGACCTGCCGTACAGCTGCGTCGGGCTGATCCACCCCCAGTACACGCGCGGGGCGACCGGCGCCGACGGCAAGGCGGTGGCCTCCCGATGAGCACCCTGATCGCCAGCGACCTGGACCGTACGCTGATCTACTCGGCGGCGGCCCTCGACCTGACCATGCCCGACCCCCGGGCGCCGCGTCTGCTCTGTGTGGAGATCCACGAGCACAAGCCGCTCTCGTACATGACCGAGAACGCCGCCACCCTGCTCGCCGCCCTCAAGACGGACCCGGACACGGTCTTCGTGCCCACCACGACCCGCACCCGCAAGCAGTACCAGCGCATCCAGCTGCCGGGCCTGCCCGCGAAGTACGCGATCTGCGCCAACGGCGGGCAGCTGCTCGTCGACGGGGTGGCCGACCCCGACTGGCGGCGGCAGGTGGACCGGCGGATCGCCGACGAGTGCGCCACGCTCGCCGAGGTGCGCGCCCACATCTCGGCCGCCGCCGACCCGTCCTGGCTGCGCAAGGAGCGGGTCGCCGAGGACCTGTTCGCCTACCTCGTGGTGGAGCGCGCGCTGCTGCCCGGCCACTGGGTCGAGGAGCTGAGCGCCTGGGCCGGGGAGCGCGGCTGGACGGTCTCGCTCCAGGGCCGCAAGATCTACGCGGTTCCCGGGCCGCTGACCAAGAGCGCGGCCGTCCACGAGGTGGCCCGGCGCACCGGCGCCCGGCTCACCCTCGCCGCCGGGGACTCGCTCCTCGACGCCGATCTGCTGCTCGCCGCCGACGAGGGCTGGCGCCCGGGCCACGGCGAGCTCGCGGACGCCGGCTGGCGGGCGCCGCACGTCGACGTCCTCGACGAGCGGGGCGTGCTGGCCGGCGAGGAGATCGTGCGCCGGTTCGCCGCCCGCGCCGCGGCGGCCCGGGTTGCGCCCGTAACGCCCTGACCGGTCCCATACTCGCCCCCATGAGCAAGGGAAACACCACCAGGATCACCGACGAGCTCTACGCGTACATGCTGGCGCACAATCCGCCCCTGGACGCGGTGCAGCGCGAGCTCGTGGAGACGACGTACGCCCGGCTGCCCGGCCGCGCGGGCATGCAGTCGGCCGAGGAGCAGGCCCCGCTGCTGGAGTTCCTCGTCCGGCTGACGGGCGCGCGGCACGTGGTGGAGGTCGGGACCTTCACCGGGTTCTCGGCGCTCGCCATGGCACGGGCGCTGCCCGACGACGGACGGCTGATCGCGTGCGACATCTCGCGGGAGTGGACCGACTACGCGCGCGAGGCCTGGACGAAGGCGGGCGTGGCGCACAAGGTGGACCTGCGGATCGCCCCGGCGGCCGAGACCCTGCGCGCGATGCCGGCCGAGCCGCACATCGACTTCGCCTACCTGGACGCGGACAAGGACAACTACATCGCGTACTGGGAGGAGCTGGTGCCCAGGATGCGGCAGAACGGCCTCATCGCGGTGGACAACGTGCTCTTCCACGGTGAGGTGGTGGACCCGGCGGCGACCGGTCCCGCCGCCGGGATCCAGCGGTTCAACGAGCACGTGCTGCGGGACGCGCGGATGGACAGCGTCATGCTGGTCGTGGCGGACGGGCTGACGCTGTCCCGCAAGCGGTAGCCGCCCTCAGCAGCAGCCCCCGCCGCCGCAGCAGCCGCCCC
>NZ_JBJHPC010000707.1:0-3285 GCF_045257485.1 Streptomyces sp. YS-3
CCCCGGGGGCGGCTTCGGCCTGTACGGGCTCGGGGTCGGGCTCGGCGGCCTTCGGCTCGGGCTGGACGGCCTTCGCTTCCGGCTTGGCGGCCTTTGCTTCGGGCTCGGGCTCGACGGCTTCCGGCTTCGGCTCGGCGGCCTTCGGCTCGGGCTCGACCGCCTTCGCTTCCGGCTCGGGCTCCGGCTCAGCGGTCTCCGGTTCCGGGTCGACGACCTCCGGCTTCGCCTCGGCGGCTTCCGGCTTCGGCTCGGGGGCGGCGGTCTCCGTCACCGGCTCCGACTCTGACTCCGGGGCCGGCTCCGGCTTCGCGGGCTTCTCCGTCGCCGGGGACTCCGCGCGCGGCTGCGGCACCTCGGAGGCGGCCGGTTCCGGTTCCGGCTCCGGTGCCGACGGCTCGGCCGGGGACACGTCCTCCACCGGTCGCGTGGGCGCCGGCACGGCGGCCCGCGGGGTCGCGTCGAACGCCGCCGCGACCAGTTCCTCCGCGGGGGACAGGTCGCGGCGGGCGGGCGCCGGAACGGTCGGGGTCGTGGACGCGGCGGGCGCGGACTCGTCGGCGGGGGCCGGTACGGCCGCCGCGGCCGGGGCCGACTCCTCCGTCGGAGCCGCCGTCAGGTCGGCGCTCTCCGCGTCGCGATCGCGTCCGAACACTTTGCGCAGCAAGCTCCGAATGCCCATGGGCGAGGCCTTTCGCATGAGTTGGGTGCGATGTGCGGTGCAGGGTGGTGCAGGGCGTTGCGTACCCACGCCGCGTGAGCGGGAGCACGAGCGTGGACACGTAAGGTTAGCGATCCGATCCGGTCAACCTCGGCAGGGGGCGGACGACGCCGTACCGCTTACGCCCCGGACGGATCCGTCACCGGATGATCTGCTGCCCCGGATCGCCCGCGCACACCCCAGGGATCAGCCCCAGGGATCAGCCCCCGGGAGTCCGTGGAGCGCGGGAACCGCGGGCACCGTCAGGGGCGCAGCGCCAGCGGGCCCGACAGCCAGGTGCGGTACGGGGCGGACTGCCGCGCCGCCTCCCAGTACGCCGAGTCCAGCGCGGAGTGCACCGTCCCGTACACCCCCGACTCGTACGCCCCCGCCCGTGCCGCCAGCAGGAGCCGTACCGCCAGCGGATCGCCCCGCAGCGGGCGGATCGCCATGTCCGCCCGGGGCCGGGACGTCGGCTGGCAGGGCGTGACGACCTCGCCGGACGCCACCAGGGACGCGGCCGTCAGGTAATCCCCGTGCAGGACCCGGGGGTTGACCCCCGCCGCCGCGAACACCCGCCGCAACCCGTCCCACTCCCCGTCCACACTGGGATCGACCATCCACCGGTCCCCCGCCAGATCGGCCAGATCCACCACGTCCTCCCCGGCCGCCGGGTGGTCCGCCGCCAGCGAGATGAACTGCGGCTCGCGCTCGACCAGCACCCGCACATCGAGCCCCTCCGGCACCCGGAGCGGGCACCCCTCCACCTGGTGCACGAAGGCCACATCGAGCTCCCCCGCCGCGACCAGGCCGAGCAACGCGTGGGCGGAGACGTCGACATGGAGCTGTGTCTCCATGCCCGGGAGCCGCTCCCGCAGCCGCCGCAGCCACCCCGGAATGGCCCGGCTGGCGGTGGACCCGATACGCAGCCGGGGCCGCCCGTCCACGCCGTCGACAGCCGCCCGTACCTCTGTGACCAGCGCGTCCATCCCCGCGAGCAGCGGCCGGGCGCGGCTGAGGACGGTCCGGCCGAGCGGTGTCGGACGGCAGCCGGTGCGCTCCCGGGAGAAGAGCAGGCCGCCCAGTGAGTGCTCGATCCGCCGGAGCTGGTTGGTCAGGGCCGGCTGGCTGGTTCCGAGCTGCCGCGCGGCCCTGTGCAGACTGCCGGTGTCGGCGATCGCGCAGAGGGCGCGGAGGTGCCTCACGTCGAGCTCCATGGCCCGAGGGTAAAGGGCTTGTCATGTCCCGCACTAGACGGCCGATTCCCCGCCGATAACGCGGAGTTATCGCCGGTTGTCATCATCCCCGGGCGTATCCGGCTCCCCGACACTCGCCCTTGCCCCCGGCAACCCACCGGGGACACCCCCACGAATGAACGAGCAGGAGCCCCCCATGAGACACCAGAGGACTGTCGTCCTGTCCACCGCCCTGGGTCTGGCGCTCGCCGGCCTGGGCGCGATCCCCGCCACGGCCGCCGCCCCCTCCGCTTCCTCTTCCGCACCGTCCGCCGCTTCCGCGTACGTGCACGGCGCGTCGTACGCCGGGTCCGCCAAGGAGGCGGCCAACAACAAGGCGTTCTACGACGCCGTGATGAAGTCCGTCGCCAAGAAGCGGGCCGCGAACCCGCTGGCGGCCTCCGTCACCGTCTACTACAGCACCCGTAACGCGCCGAGCTTCCGTTCGCAGATATCGCAGTCCGCGCAGATCTGGAACTCCTCGGTGCAGAACGTACGCCTCGCCGAGTCGTCCTCCGGCGCGGACTTCTCGTACTACGAGGGCAACGACCCGCAGGGCTCGTACGCGTCCACGGACGGGCACGGCGGCGGGTACATCTTCCTGGACTACCAGCAGAACCAGCAGTACTACTCGGTCCGTGTCGTGGCGCACGAGACCGGCCACGTCCTCGGGCTGCCGGACCACTACTCGGGTCCGTGCAGCGAGCTGATGTCCGGCGGCGGGCCGGGCACGTCGTGCCGGAACGCGTACCCGAACAGCACGGAGCGGTCCCGGGTGAACAGCCTGTGGCGCAACGGGCTGGCGTCGGCGTTCAAGCCGGCGGCGTAGGTCTTCGGCCCGGCATGCGGCCGGGCGGGCGGGCGTGACCCGGGTGCGGCCCGGTTGTCGTACCCCTCTGGCAGCATGGCCGCATGCCGAGTGTCTCTCCCCGCCGTTCGTGTCCGTCGTGCGGCCGTGCCGTGGCCGTGGTGGCGGGACGGTACGTACGCCATGATCCGCGTGCGCGGGTGGCGGGCGGGGGTGAGCTGACGCTGTGCCCGGGGTCGAAGCGGCCGGCGCCTCCAAGTGTGGGCCAACCCACGCTGGACGGCTACGAGGTCGCCCCGTTCCCGGGCCAGCTGCCCCTGTTCTGAGGAACTCGCCAGGGCCGCCGTTCGTCCGCGGACCGTGCCGGGCCGCTCGCGCAGCTCCCCGCGCCCCTTGGGGGACCCGGTAGCCGGAAAACAGAGCTCGGCCACAGACCACCCAGGGGCGCGGGGAACTGCGCGACAAGCCCCCACCGGCCCGCAGACGAACCCCGGGCCGGGCCAGGCCTACTCCCGTGTGTAGAACACGTAGAACGCCGCCAACCC
>NZ_JBJHPC010000708.1:0-3282 GCF_045257485.1 Streptomyces sp. YS-3
ATGTAGAGGTTGACGGACGCGCCGCACTCCAGGATCTCGCGCAGCACCCCGGCCGCCTCCCCGGCGTCCCGCACCACCGGCTCCGCGCCCCAGTGCTCGAACCAGCCGCACCAGAACTCCATGCACATCAGCGGCCCCCCGGGCCGGTGGCGGCGCAGCACCTCGAAGCCCTCGCGGGCACCCGAGCCGAAGTTCGCGGTGGCGAGCAGACCGGGCACGCTGCCGCCGCTCAGCATGTGGTCCTCGGGTCCGTCGGAGGTGAACAGCGGTACGGTCACGCCCAGTTCGCCCAGCAGGTCAGCGAGCGCCCGCAGATACACCTGGTCCGTGCCGTAGCTGCCGTACTCGTTCTCCACCTGCACCATGAGCACCGGGCCGCCCCGGTCGATCTGCCGGGCCACGACCTGCGGCAGCAGCGCACCGAACCAGCGCTCCACATGCCCGAGGTACTCCCGGTCCCGGGTGCGCACCCGCCGCCCCAGCGACCCCGTCAGCCAGTGCGGCAGCCCGCCGTTGTCCCACTCGGCGCAGATGTACGGGCCGGGGCGCACGATCGCCCACAGCCCCGCCGCGTGCGCCGCGTCCAGGAACCGGCCGAGTGCCCGCGGGTCCCGGAAGCGGCCCGGGGCCGGCTCGTGCAGGTTCCACGGCACATACGTCTCGACGCAGTTCAGTCCCATCGCCCGCAGCATCGCCAGCCGGTGGCCCCACCGCGACTCGTGCACCCGGAAGTAGTGCAGCGCCCCCGACAGCAGCCGCACCGGGCGTCCGTCCAGCAGAAAGTCCCTCTCACCCACGGTGAAGTCGGCCATCGGCCCCGCCCCTCTCTCGTTCTGCGCCCCCGCCACTCTCACCCCTGGCGCGGGCCCGGGTCCATGGACAAAGATCGGCGCTGATTGGACGCAAAACGGTGACGGGAGGCGGCACGGGCGGCATGTACCACACCTGGATGCGCTACTTCACGCCGAGCCAGGTCCACCACCGGCTCGGACTGGTCTGCCTGGGCGTCGGCATGCAGCACGGCACCCTGCCCGCCGTCGGACCGCGCACCCTGGACCACCACGTCGCCGTGGTGATCGGCGCCGGCGGCGGCTGGTTCGAGGGCCCGGACGGGCGGCGGGTCGCCGTCACCGCGCCCGCCCTGATCTGGCTCACCCCGGGCGTACCCCACCACTACGGACCCGACCCGGCCACCGGCTGGGACGAGTCGTTCGTCGACTTCGCCGGACCCGCCACCGCCACCTACACCGAGCTCGGCTACATCGAGCCCGACCGGCCCGTCGTCCCGCTCGCCGACACGGCCGGCGCCCGCGCGGCCGTGGGCCGGATCGCCCGGGCCGCCCGCCGGGGCAACCCGCTCCTGGAGGTCGAGACGGCCGCCGCCGTCCACGAACTCCTCGTCGCCCTGCGCCGCGCCCGCGCCGACCTCGCGCCCGACGGCGACCCCGTCCTCCAGGCGCTCGCCCGCGACGCCTTCCAGCCGCTGTCGGTGGCCGAGCACGCCGCCCGGCACGGGATGACCCCCGCCGAGCTGCGCACCGCGGTCCGCCGGGGCGCCGGGTGCAGCCCCAAGGACTATCTCCTCGGCATCCGCCTCGGCCGGGCCAAGGAACTGCTCGCCGCCACCGAGCTGCCGGTCGCCGCCGTGGCCCGCCGGGTGGGCTACGACGACCCCGCGTACTTCTCCCGGCTGTTCACCCGGCGTGTCGGCACCGCCCCGGTCCGCTTCCGCGAGCAGCAGGGACGGGCCGTCCCCGGCGGTTGGAGCGACCGGATCCCGGATCCTGAACACCCTCCGACGATCCCCGGCCCGGCCACGTAAGCTCGACGACCATGACCACGATCGACCCCTCCGTGCAGGCGGAACTCGCCCGGCTCCGGGACAGCATCGACAACATCGACGCAGCCGTCGTCCATATGCTCGCCGAGCGCTTCAAATGCACCCAGCAGGTCGGCCACCTCAAGGCCGAGCACAAGCTGCCGCCGGCCGACCCCGCGCGCGAGGCCCAGCAGATCGACCGGCTGCGCCGCCTCGCGGAGAACGCCAAACTGGACCCGGCCTTCGCCGAGAAGCTCCTGAACTTCATCATCGCGGAGGTGATCAGGCACCACGAGACGATCGCCAAGTCCTCGTGAGCCGCCCCTCCGCCGGGCGCGTGCGCTGAGAGCGCAACACCCTCCCGATGTGCCGGCCGGGGCACATCGGGCAGCATGGCCCCCATGTCCGTACTGACGCGCGACGAAGCGCAGACCCGTGCCCGGCTCCTCGACGTCCAGCGGTACGAGATCGACCTCGATCTCACTACCGGCGAGGAGACCTTCGACTCCCACACCGTCATCCACTTCACCGCACTGGCGGCCGGAGACACGTTCGTCGAGGTCAAGCCGGCCACCCTGCGCTCGGTCAGCCTCGACGGGGAGCCACTGGACCCCGCCGCCCTCACCGGGAACCGCCTCGCGCTCACCGGCCTCACCGAGGGCCCGCACGAGCTGCGCGTCGAGTCGGAGATGACGTACTCGCGCACCGGCGAGGGACTGCACCGCTTCACCGACCCGGCCGACGGCGAGACCTACCTCTACACCCAGCTCTTCATGGAGGACGTCCAGCGCGTCTTCGCCGCCTTCGACCAGCCCGACCTCAAGGCCGCCTTCGACCTCACCGTCACCGCGCCCGAGGGCTGGACCGTACTGGCCAACGGCATCACCGAACACCAGGGCGGGGGCCGCTGGAAGGCCGCCACCACACCGCTGCTCTCCACCTACTTCGTGGCGCTCGCCGCCGGCCCCTGGCACTCGATCACCACCGAGCACGCGGGCCTGCCCTTCGGCCTGCACTGCCGCCGCTCGCTCGCGCCCCACCTCGACGCCGACGCCGACGAGCTCTTCGAGATCACCCGGCAGTGCTTCGACCGCTACCACGAGAAGTTCGACGAGCCCTACCCCTTCGACTCCTACGACCAGGCCTTCGTGCCCGAGTTCAACGCGGGCGCGATGGAGAACCCGGGCCTGGTCACCTTCCGCGACGAGTTCATCTACCGCTCCGCCGTCACCGACACCGAGCGCCAGACCCGCGCCATGGTCGTCGCGCACGAGATGGCCCACATGTGGTTCGGCGACCTGGTCACCCTGCGCTGGTGGGACGACATCTGGCTGAACGAGTCCTTCGCCGAGTACATGGGCTACCAGACGCTCACCGAGGCGACCCGCTTCACCGACACCTGGGTGGACTTCGGCATCGTCCGCAAGACCTGGGGCTACGACGCCGACCAGCGCCCCTCCACC
>NZ_JBJHPC010000709.1:0-3276 GCF_045257485.1 Streptomyces sp. YS-3
GTTCTCCCCCGCCGCCGCGCTCACCAGATGCTGCACCGTGTCCAGGTCCACCTCCGCCCCCGGCGGCACCGTCAAAGACTCGTGCACCAGGCCCCGCACCTCCGCGTCGCCCCCGTCCAGTGCCAGCACCCGCGCCCCGGCCCGCCGGGCGTCGTGGACCCGCTCCAGGAGGCCGCCGTCCGGCCGTTCCGGGGCCACCAGGAGGAGCGTCTCGCCCCGCCCGGCGGCCTCCAGGCGCCCCAGCCCGACGGACAGGTGCGGCCCCCGGCCCGGCTCGACCCGGTGGCGTACCAGCGTGGGGGTGAGCTCGGGGACCCCCGACCACGCGGCCTCGTCGGTCAGGTGCGCCGCCAGGTGCCACGGCTCGTACGCCTCGGTGCCGACGAGCAGCAGCCCGCCGCCGTTCGGCACCACCGACCCCCGCAGCACCCCCGCGAACCGGCGGGTCCCGCGCAGCCACTCCGTCCCCGCGAGGACTTCCCGCAACAGTGCGACGCGTACGGCATCCATGCCCCGGCATCCTGCCGCACCGCACGCCCCGGCGGGCGGCATCCGTCACTCCTCACCCGGGCGGGCGATGGCCCGGGGCACGCGACGTAAGGTCGGGCCATGACTTCCACTGAGAGCGCCGAGAACACCCCGAAGCCCGCCGCCAAGGACCCCTGGGACCTGCCCGACGTCTCCGGCCTGGTCGTCGGCGTCCTCGGTGGCACCGGCGACCAGGGCCGGGGGCTCGCCTACCGGCTGGCCCGGGCGGGCCAGAAGGTGATCATCGGCTCGCGGGCCGCCGAGCGGGCGCGGTCCGCCGCCGACGAGCTCGGTCTCGGTGTCGAGGGCGCGGACAACGCCGAGTGCGCGCGCCGCAGCGACATCGTGATCGTCGCCGTGCCGTGGGACGGGCACGCCAAGACCCTGGAGGCGCTGCGCGAGGAGCTGGCCGGCAAGCTCGTCGTCGACTGCGTCAACCCGCTCGGCTTCGACAAGAAGGGCGCGTACGCCCTGAAGCCGGAGGAGGGCAGCGCCGCCGAGCAGGCCGCCGCGCTGCTGCCGGACTCGCGGGTCACCGCCGCCTTCCACCACCTGTCGGCCGTGCTGCTCCAGGACACCTCGGTCGAGGAGATCGACACCGATGTGATGGTGCTCGGCGAGAGCCGTGCCGACACCGACCTGGTGCAGGCGCTGGCCGCCCGTATCCCGGGGATGCGGGGCGTCTTCGCGGGGCGGCTGCGGGGCGCCCACCAGGTGGAGTCGCTTGTGGCCAACCTGATCTCCGTCAACCGCCGCTACAAGGCGCACGCCGGGCTGCGGGTGACCGACGTGTAGGCCCGGCCGGGGCATGGGGGACACTGGACGGGCATCAGCGCCGTACCCGGACAGGAGCCGACCCCATGCCCCGCCTCGCTCTGTACGCCCTCGTCGTCTGCGTCCTCGCGGTCGCCGCCGCCGTGGTCTCCTTCGTCCAGGGCAACTGGACCGGTGTCGTCTGGATCCTGCTGGCCGGGCTCTCCTCGAACATGGCCTGGTACTACCTGCGCAAGGCGAAGGCCGACGCGCGGCGCTCGGCGGCCGTCAGCGGATGAGCGAGGGGACCTGCGGCGTGCCCTGCCAGAAGCGGTAGAGGCGCTGGCCCCAGTAGGTGTCGAACTCGCTGACGCCGAGCCCGCGCAGCACCGCGTGGATGGCGTCGAAGAACACGTTGTTGACCGACGGCACCCACAGGAACGCGAAGACCGCGAGCAGCCCGAAGGGCGCGAACGGCTCGATCTGGCGGCGCACCCCGTGCGACAGCCACGGCTCGATCACCCCGTACCCGTCCAGGCCGGGGACGGGCAGGAAGTTCAGGATCGCCGCCGTCACCTGGAGCAGCGCCAGGAACGCCAGCGCGTAGCGGAACTCGGCGGGCACGCCGTCCAGCGCGTGCAGCCAGAACGGCGCCGTGCAGACGACGGCGAAGAGCACATTGGTGAGCGGGCCCGCCGCCGCGATCAGGCTGTGCTTCCAGCGGCCCCGGATCCGGCCGTGCTCGATGAAGACGGCGCCGCCCGGCAGACCGATGCCGCCCATGATCACGAAGATGACCGGCAGCACGATCGACAGCATCGCGTGCGTGTACTTCAGCGGGTTGAGCGTCAGATAGCCCTTGGCGCCCACCGTGATGTCCCCGCCGTGCAGGGCGGTGCGGGCGTGCGCGTACTCGTGCAGGCACAGGGAGACGACCCAGGCGCCCGTCACGAAGAGGAAGACGGCGAAGCCCGGCGCGGTCGAGAAGCCCGTCCACACCGCCCATCCGGCGACCGCCGTGACGGCGGCGATCCCCAGGAAGACCGGGCTGATGCGCCGGTCGCCGCGGCGCGAGGTGGCGGTGGCCATGGGTGGGGCTCCCGGGGTGGAGTGCGGTCGGACGGCCCCGACCGTACAGGTGATACCCCGGGAACGTCCGGCCATCCCGCAGGAGTTCCGCCCCTGGTCACCGTCGGTCGGCCGGGAGTTGGCCGGCATGGGCACGGACGAGGCGTACGTCACGGACAATGGGTCGGTGCGCTACCGGATCATCGGCACCACCCAGCTGCTCAACCCCGAAGGCACGGCGGTCGCCGTCGGCGGGGCGCGTCTGCGCGCCCTGCTGACCGTGCTCGCCCTGCGCCCCGGCCGTACGGTCCCGGTCGGCCACCTCGTCGACGAGGTGTGGAACGGGGAGCCGCCCGCCGACGCGGCCGGCGCGCTCCAGGCGCTGGTGGGCCGGCTGCGCAGGGCGGCCGGGCCCGGCGCGGTCGCCTCGGTGGAGGGCGGCGGCTACCGGCTCGACGCCGAGCCGGACGACATCGACCTGTACCGGTTCGAGCGGCTCGCCGCGGAGGGTGCCCGCGCCCTGGAGCAGGGCGACCCGGCGAAGGCCCTGTCCCGGCTGGAGGACGCGCTGGCCCTGTGGACCGGCCCGGTCCTCGCCGACCTGCCCGACCGGACCGCCGAGGCCGCCCGCTGGGAGGCCCGCCGGCTGGACGCCCGGCGCGCCCGCCTCGCCGCGGCCCTCGCCCTGGGCCGGGCCGAGGAGGTGCTGCCCGAGCTGGCCGCGCTCTGCGCCGCCCACCCCCTCGACGAGCCGCTGCACACCCTGCGCATCCGCGCCCTGCGCGCGGCGGGCCGCACGGCCGAGGCGCTAGCCGCGTACGAGGAGGTCCGCCGCACCCTCGCCGACCGCCTCGGCGCCGACCCCGGCCCCGAACTGCGGGCGCTGCACGGCGCGTTGCTGCACACCACCCCGGACGTGGCCCCGGC
>NZ_JBJHPC010000710.1:0-3269 GCF_045257485.1 Streptomyces sp. YS-3
GGGGGAGCAGGGCCGCCTGGAGGCCGCGGGCGAGGGCGGCCTCGGTGTCGTAGCGCTGGGCCCGCTCCAGGGCCTGGGCGATCAGACCGGCGAGCGCGGTCAGGACCGTGCGCTCCTGCGGGCTGAAGCCGCGCGGCCGGTCGAAGCCGAGGATGCAGGAGCCGACCGGGCGGCCCGAGGCGATCAGCGGCAGGAAGGCGCGGGCGCCCTCCTCGGCGTCGAGCGGGATGCCGGGATAGGCCGCCGCGAGCTGCTCCATCGACTCGAAGAAGAGCGGGCGGCCGTGGGTGAGCGTGTCGACGCCGGGCAGCCGCACATCCAGCGCCACTCCGTCGAAGGGGTCGAGGAAGCCCTTGGGGAAGCCGCTCTCCCAGGCCAGGTAGAGGTGCCGGTCCTGGAGCAGGTAGATGGCGAGGCGACGGCCGCCGAACGCGGGGAGCAGCTCCTGCATCACCACGGCGGAGACCTGGCGGGCGGTGACCGCCTCGCTCAGGGCCAGGGCGAGGAAGACCGGCGGGTAGAGGGACTCCGCCCCGCCCGCCCGGCTCGCGGACGCGGCCGGGACGGCGTCGGGCGCCGCCGGGGCCGGCGGGGGGCCGAACGGCGGACCACCGGGCTCCCGGCCGTCGCGGGCACCGGCGCCGGGCCGGGAGGCGGCCCCTGCGGTGTCGGCCTCCCGGCCCACGGGGACCGCCGTGAAGGTCAACCCGTCGGGGCCGGGGTAGACGGACAGCGAGAGCCGGTCGCCGTACCGCTCGCCGGCCAGGGGGTCCGCGCCGGGCGGCTGCGGACGACGGACCTGGAAGTGCACCGGGTCCCTGGACAGGAGCGCGCCGCGCAGATGGTCCTGGCAGGTGGGCTCCTCCAGCCAGGGCACGGCTTGGCCGAGTGGCTGCCCGAGCAGTTCGCTGCGGGGGCGGCCCAGGAGCTGGACGGCACTGGCGTTGACGTAGCTGATCAGGCCCAGCCGGTCCAGGGTGAAGACGCCTTCGGGGAGCAGGTCGGCGGCGTGCTCCCCGGCCGCCCGGTCGGCCGCTACCCCGTCGGCCGGGGGCGCCACGCACAGCGGCTCGCCGTCCCAGACGACCTCCGGGCCCTCCTGGTCCAGTTCGAGCAGGGCGGCGCCCAGGCTCTGGGCGGCCTCGGTGAGGCGGTCGCGGTCCCGGGGTGCGGAGGTGGCGTCCGGCGCGGCGGGGCACAGCACGGTCAGGACGCCGTACGCCGTCGACGCCCCCACGACCGGTACGTACACCGAGCCGAAGCGGAACGGCAGCCCGGCGGCGAGCTGGGGGTAGCGGCGCATGGTTTCGGTGGGGTCGGCGAGCTGGATCTCCACGCCGAGCCGGTGGGAGTCGGCGACCGGAAAGGGCCGGTCCACGTGCATGCGCCACCAGGGGCGGAACAGCGGTCCGGGCAGCCCGGCGAGCACGGCCAGCTGCAGCAGCCCGGGCGTGCTGGAGCGCAGGTACACACCGCCCACGTGGCCGCCGACGGCGCGCATGCCCTCCGCCACGGCCCCGGTGAGCAGTGCGGTCAGCTTTCCCGGCGCCCAGCGCCGGCCCTCGGCGCTCTCAGTCATCTTGTCTGCCCTCGTCCGCGCGCCGCGCGGTAGGTGATACAGCAAGAATGCGCCAAGGGGCGGGGGGCCCGCACCTCGTGGGCCCCCCGCCGGACGAGTGGTCGCGGCCGAGTCCTAGCGGGCCGCGTGGCCCTCGGCGAGCGGCCACTCGCGGTGCAGCGCGCCGAGCGGAACGCGGCGCTCGAAGACCGGAGTGCCGAACAGCGACAGCTGGAAGTGGAGCTGTCCGCTGAGGTCGAACCCGCCGTACACGGCCCAGGCACCCGACACGGACGCCTTGCCGTCGCTCGACGCGGTCGCCTTCACATCGGCCTCGCCGCGCAGATAGGGCGCGAAGTCGGCGCTGACGCCGACGGCCCCGTACAGGCCGACAGAGGCCTCGGCGCCCATGGCGCCCTTGACGCGTCCGGCCGCGGTCACGGTGGCAGTCACCGGCGAGCTGTGCACGGCGGAGGTGCTGACCGGCGTCCAGCCCTTGCCGGAGGCGTAGCTGCCGCCGACGCGGAAGTCGCCCTTGACGTCCTGGGACACATCGAGCGTGACGTGGCCGTCCGCCTCGACCTGGACGTAGCAGGTCAGGTCGAGGTTGACGACGACCGGGACCGGGCCGACCTGGATGACGGGCGCGCTGTGCAGCTTGGCGAACGGGATGCGCTTGGGTGCGCCCGTGCCGGCGGCGGCGCGGCCCTTGAGCGCCCACTGCGAGGACCAGTCGCCGCTCATGCCGAGGAACGCGGTGCGCGGACCGGTGCCGCGCGAGCCGCCGTCGTACGCGAACTCCACCTCGGGGGCGAGCTGGACGAAGCCGGAGACCGAGGCACCGGCGGAGGCCGGGGCGTCCTTGGCGGTGTCGACGGCGGCGTTCACGTCCAGGCGCAGGTTGCCGAGGGGCAGCTTGGCGCCCTTGGGGCCGAAGGTGAGGCCCTTGCCCTTGGCCCAGGAGAAGGTGACGCCCTTCATCAGGGGCTCGACCTTCACCGAGGACGGGTCGACCGGGACCTTGCCGTCGGCCTTGTCGTCCTTGAGGACCGAGGCGAGCGTGGTGGGGGCGGTCTTCACCTCGGTGCCGTGGTCGGTCTTCCCGACGACCTCGGTGACCTTGGCGAGCAGTCCGTCGGGGGCGCCGGGGGCCGGGGCGCTGGCGATGACGTCGCCGACGGCCACGGGCTTGTCGGGTGCGGGCCTGTCGGGCGCGGGCGAGTGGCCGGGCGCGCCGGTGGGGCGCTGCGCCGGCGTGGATATGACGGCCCGTCGGCTCGTCCGGTCGTAGGAGGCGACCTTCAGCGAGGACTTCTGCGGGCGGCCCTTGCCGGTACCGGGGCGGGCCACCGCCGTCGGCGCGGACGCCTCCTGCGGCGCGGCGGCCACGTCGAGCTGCCGCGTGTCGTCGGCGGCCACCGCGATGGTCGCGGTGCTGCCGGGCTGTGCCGCGTCGCTGTGCCCGGAGGAGGAGCAGCCGGTGGCGGCGAGGGCCAGGGTGGCGAGGCCGGGCACCAGAAGGCGGGTGGTGAACGTGCGCACGGAGAATGTGACCTTCGGATGGGAGGAGGGGGGTCGTTACTCGGGAGTAACGCGAAGGTGATCATGCCATGTGCGCCAGGTGCCAGTCACCTTGACTTCACGCCAACTCGTGGGCGGGGCAGGACGGTTGAAGCTTCACTTACGTAGGCGGGGGGAGGTGCACTTACGT
>NZ_JBJHPC010000072.1:0-19307 GCF_045257485.1 Streptomyces sp. YS-3
GGGTGGGCGCGCACGCATAGCGGGTGAGTTCGGCACCTGACGTGGACCGTTCGCGGGCGGTGGGTTCACTTCGCGGGTGGCGGGCGCTCCGAGGCGGTATCGATTCCGTGACATGGAATGGACCGGTCCGCCGCTCAAGTCCTCATAGATTCACTCATACACCGCTACTTCCTCCCGTACCAGCCCGCCATAATGCCGGGGTTCGAGGAGGGCGGCCGGTGTGTCGTTCATTGTCTCTATCAGTACGTCCCCACACAGGAGTTGCCTTGCGTTACGCCCTTCGCGCCGGATTAGCCGTCACCGCGCTCGCCGGTTCCGCCCTTCTCCCGACCACCGCGTACGCGGCCTCGTCGCACGGCGCCCGCAGCGCCTCTTCCGCCGCACCGTCCGCCGCTCAGTGCACCGTCGTCAAGACGGATTCGATCGGCGCGGGCACGGATGCGCGGATGACGATGAGCCCGCAAGGCCCCTCGGTCGTCTTCCTGGACCAGGCCGACGGCACGCAGATCAAGGAGTTCGGCACCCTCGACCGCAGCCGTCCCGCGCTTCCGGAGTCGGCGGGTATCGAGGAGGAGATACTCAACCCCTACGGCTCGAAGCCCCAGTTGCTGACCAAGACCCAGGGCGGCAGGGACGGCGAGTCCGGGCTCCTGAGCTTCCCCAGGCTGCCCAAGGGCTGTTCGCTCGACGAAGGCCTGGTCATCAAGGAGTGCACCGTCGTGCAGCACGAGGACATCGGCGCGGGCACCGAGGCCCGGATGACGATGAGCCCGAACGGCCCCTCGGTGCGCTTCTACGACTGGGGCGACGGCACGCAGATCGTGCGGTGGGGGACCCTCGACCGCACCCGACCCAAGCTCCCGGAGTCGGCCGGTATCTACGCCGAGATCCTGCAGCCGGCCGGCCGGTCGCCGCAGCTGAAGGTGAAGACCCAGGGCGGCAACATCGAGTACGGGTACACCGACTTCGCCAAGATGCCCAAGGGGTGCCCGCTCAACTAGGGGTACCGGTTGCGGTGACGGGCGCGCCCCGCCCGTCACTTCTCCAGCAACGGCCGCAGATGCGCGTGAGCCCAGCCGCTCAGCGGAGTGGGCGTGGTGGTGAGCAGGTCGCGGGGCTGCTCGGGGGTCAGGTCGCGGGATCCGGCGGTCATCCCGACCATGCCCTCGATCGCCGATGGGGGCAGCCCCGCCGCGCGCAGCGCGTCCCTCGTCGCGTCGTCGTCGACGGGGTTCACCCGGACCGGGCGCCCGAGCGCGTCGGTGAGGATCCGCGCGACCTGGCGGAAGGTGAGGTCCTCCGGTCCGTGGACGGCCTGCACCACGCGGCCCTGCCAGGCGTCGCTCAGCAGCCGGGCGGCCACCACGTCACCGATGTCGCGCGGGTCGACCCAGGGCATCGGGTGGTCGGGATCGAACGCCGTCGTCAGGACACCGTCGGCGATTCCGTCGAGGTCGAACAGCAAGTTGGTGAAGAAGTACGCGCAGCGCAGGTGCAGGACGTCCGCGCCGGTCGCGTCGAGCCGTTCCTCGATCCCGGCCAGCGCGTCGATGTGCCCGACCCCATGCCGCTTCTCCGCCCCGATACTGCTGAGCAGCACCACTCGCGGCACCTCCCCGGCCTGAGCCGCCTCGATGAGGGGCGCCGCGTTACGCAGCGAGGTGTCGATCGGGTCGGCCGTGGTGTGGGGCGTCGGGTCCACCCAGAAGACCGTCCGCACGCCCACCACCGCCTCTCGGACGAACTCGGCGTCCGTCAGGTCGCCTTGGCGTACGTCGACGCGCGCCCGGGTCTCGTCGTCCAGGCGGTCCGGGTCGCGGACCAGGACGCGCGGGCGGACGCCGGCTTGCAGCAGCAGCCGCACCACGCGCGATCCCACGTGTCCGGTCGGTGTGGTCACCGCGATGGTCATCGGGTGTCCCTTTCGTGGACTTCAGGGGCAGTCTGCACTCTAGGGTGCCGCGTACCCGGTCATCTCGCCGTGCAAGCCCGTAAGCCCGTAAGTCTGGCCGTGGGGCCGCCCAGAAGCCTGTGGGCCGTCGGCCCCCGGCCTTCCAATTGACCTCGGATTCCAGCCGTGAATTGCACTCCTTGACGGGTCTTTGAGCTACGTAAAGTAGTGATCACAGCGACACCGAGTCCGCCGCAAGACCGAACGGGGAACCACCATGAACAGCACGAACGCCACCTCCGACGCCGTCCTCACCCGCGCTGCCGAGGCCGAGACCTGTGCCGACCCGAGCAGTGTCATGACGCTGCTGGCCGACACGGACGCACCGGGCGGCGGCTTCACCTCGTACCGCTCCACCTTCGCCAAGGGAGCCGTCGGCGCTCCCGCGCACTTCCACACCAAGGCGACGGAACTCTTCTTCGTGATCAGCGGCTCCCTCCAGGTGCTGGTGGGCGAGGAGGTCACCATCCTGAACGCCGGGGACTTCCTCTCCGTGCCCCCGCACACCCCGCACGCCTTCGCCGCGGCCCCGGGATGCGAGGCCGACGTCCTCTTCACCTTCACGCCCGGTATGGGCCGCTTCGACTACCTGCGGCTGCTCGGCAGCGTGATGCGCGGTGAGACCGACCCGAAGAAGATCGCGGAGTCCTCCGAGCGCTACGACAACCACTACGTCGACAGCCCCGCCTGGCGCGCCGCGCTCGCCGTCGCCGCGTCCTGAACAACCGGGAACAACCGGGCGCGCGACCGGCGGCGGTGCCGTGGTGACGGCACCGCTCGCCCGAGTCGGTTGTCGCGTCCCGAGGCCCGAGCGCTGTCGTCGGGCGCCGTTGTCAGTGCCCCTGGCTAGGGTCTTCTCCAGAGCAGTCCGCTCAAGGTCAGCAAGGAGAGGATGCGTCATGAGCAGCACCGACAACCGCGGTTACGAGGGATTCTCGGCCGAGGAGCGGGCCGCGATGAAGGATCACGCCCAGGAGCTGAAGTCGGCCGCGAGACGCACCTCGCGCGCGGACAAGGCGGCCCAGGCGGTGCAGGACGTTCTCACGAAGATCGGCGAGATGCGGGACCCAGACCGGATCATGGCCGAGCGCGTCCACGCGGTCGTCACCGCCACGGCTCCGACGCTCGCGCCGAAGCTCTGGTACGGGATGCCGGCGTACGCACTGGAGGGCAAGGTCGTCTGCTTCTTCCAGAGCGCGGAGAAGTTCAAGACCCGTTACGCCACTTTGGGCTTCAGCGATCAGGCCCAGCTCGACGAGGGCACGATGTGGGCCTCCGCCTTCGCCCTGACCGAGGTGACGCCCGAGGTGGAGGCGCGGATCGCCGCGCTCGTGAAGCAGGCGGTGAGCTGAGGCGCGCGCCCTCGGGGCGTGCCGGGCCCCTCAGCGCACCAGCGGTGCCGACCGAGACCGCCTCGTCATGCGTTGTCCGGGCCGCCCGTCAGGGCTTGGTCATGACCAACAGATCGACGACGTACGTCTCTTCGACCATGCCGTCCGGGAAGACCTCGCCCAGCAGCTCGCGCTCCTCGACCAGGAACTCCTGTGTCCTGGCCTCGTCCAGCACCAGGAACGCCGAGTGGCTGGTGATGTTCGCCAGGTGGGTGCCGAGAGGTACGGTCCGGCTCCAGCGGAGCAGG
The DNA here is from genome assembly GCF_045257485.1 of Streptomyces sp. YS-3. Taxonomy (NCBI): domain Bacteria; kingdom Bacillati; phylum Actinomycetota; class Actinomycetes; order Kitasatosporales; family Streptomycetaceae; genus Streptomyces; species Streptomyces sp. YS-3. The sequence continues at coordinate 3,591 of NZ_JBJHPC010000072.1, forward strand.
CGACGGGTGTGGGGAAGACCGGCCAGCCCCGCGAGACGGCCGGCGCTGCTGTCGTCGGGCCGGCGACGGTCCTGGGGCCGGAGGCCGCTCCAGTGCGCGACGCGCTCGTCCTGGGCGACGGCCCAGGGCACGTCGGGGGCACCCGTGTTCCACCAGAGGGCGAGCGCGCCGCCGGGCCTCAGCACACGGAGCGCTTCCGGCACGGAGCGGCTGGTGTCCGTCCAGTGCCAGGACTGGGCGTACGTGATCAGATCGCGGGAGAGGTCGGCGAGCGGCAGCGCGTTGCCGTCACCCAGGACGATCGGCACCTCGGGCAGGGCGCGTCGGAACTCGGCGGCCATGCCGTCGCCCGGCTCGACGGCTATGACCTCGGCGCCCCGCTCGTGCAGTAACGCCGTGGCGATACCGGTGCCCGCGCCGACGTCCGCGACGCGAGCGCCGGCGAGCGGGCGGCCCGTGATCTCCTCGATGGCGTCGAAGAGGACAGGCGGGTAGGAAGGGCGGTTCGCGGCGTATTGGGCGGCAGCCGTGCTGAAGGAAAGGGCGCGCGAAACAGAAGTCATACGGCCATCCTTCCCCATGCGTCCCCTTGGGCTCGGCCGCCCTTGCCGGGTCCGACGGGATCGGGCGCGGCCTCGCGACACCGTCCTGCGCGCGTCGGCCATCGTCCCGGCTTTGTTGGCCGAGGGGTTGCTGTTGAGCCGGGGACGGTGGCTGTCACGCTCGTTCCAGCCCTTGTGGCTCCGGCGGTGGGCTCTCTCCTGGCCCGGCCGCCGGGTGCGGTGAACGCGGAGGTCCCCCGTCTCGGCGTGCGCCGCGGGTGTCTGCCCGCCATCGGGCGGCGGGCAGACACCCTTTCCACGGCCCGCCCGGCCCCGCCTCCCGCCACATCGACGTGGCCGACGCGTTGCGTGCCGGATGCCCTCTTCGCGCTGTCTGCTTCGAACGTCAAGACGCAATGCGGCCATCCAAGTCGATCACGCCAGAGGCCGAACACGTCTTCCCGTGGCCCGGGAGCAGGCCGTCGCCCTCCCCGCACCGCCGTCAACCGCCGTCCCACGGACCGCGATACCGCGCTCCAGACCCCCAGGACTGTGGCCGGATTAGTCATCTGACAGGTGTTCGGATCCGGCAATACTCGGCACTGGGCAGTCCGCCCACTTTCCTACGTCCGGAGGCCGCAGATGCCCCAGACCAGTGTTCCCGCCACCGCCGTGCTCAACGCCTGGCTGTCCGGCGCCGAGAGTGCGTACGGCCAGTCCAACCCCGCCGGTCCGCTCTACGTCGGCGGCGCCGCCGCCGAGGCCGCGCTGACCGACCCGAGCGACTCCCTGTACGGGTTCTGCTCCAGCCCGAGTGGCTCGCGCGGAAGCTGGTGTTGCTGACCGTTCATGGGTGCCCCCGCAGAGGTCCTTCCGCGGGGCGCGCCTCCTGAGCATCCCGGCCGGCGCGCCCGAGGGGCGCGCCGCCGCCGGGTGACGCTCGTGGACAGAAGCGTACGGAAACAAGGAAAGAAAGACGGGTGGGGAACCGCTCACCATGCCGCGGCGCGCTTGCGGGCCGGGGCTGGTCGCGCGGTTCCCCACGCCGCGTGGAGCACGTGGTGGAGCAACGGGTGGGGCGCCTCGACGGCGCCGACGTGTGACGGATGGGGAAGGGGCGGGCCTTGGACCGATCGGCGCCGGAGAAGAAGGACGAGGCGGAGTGGTTCGTCCGCCCCGTACGCAGCATCGCCCGGCCATGGCGTGCGGAGCTGGCCCGGCGGCTGGCCGCCGTGGACGCCCTGACGAGCGCCGAGCGCGATGTGGTGCTGGAGGCGGGCCACACCGCCCTGCTCGGCTCCCTGCACGCGAAGCTGTCCCGGCTGTTCCTGATCGAACTGCACGCCCTGCGCATGGCGGAAGGCGGCGGACACCCGGGAGACGACACGGCGACCTGGTGCGCCTTCATCGAACAGGCCGAGGACGAGGACTACCTCGACCGGCTGGCCGACCGCTACCCAACGCTCGGACCGCGGATCGCTTCGGTGGCGAGGCTGTCGGTGACGGCCACAGCCGGCTTCGCCGCACGGCTGGCAGCCGACCGGAAACTGCTGGCACCGCTCCTGGGCGCGCCCGCCGGGGAGATACGGGCCGTCGTCTTCGGCGAGGGCGACACCCACCGGGGCGGTCTGACGGTCAGCCGGGTCGACTTCGACGGCGGCAGCGTCATGTACAAACCCCGCCCCTCGCAGGCGGATGTGGCTCTGGGCGAGCTGCTGGAGGACGTGTTCGCGGACTTCCCCGACGCGCCCCGACCCGATGAGCGTATCCGTGTCCCCCGGACGCTGGTGCGCGACGGCTATGGCTGGGCCGAGTTCGTACGCCACCGCTACTGCGCGGACGAAGTCGAACTCGCCGCGTTCTACCGCAACGTCGGGCACTGGCTCGCCGTCCTGCGCTTCACCGGCGGCACCGACATGCACGCCGAGAACATGATCGCGGCGGGCCCGGTGCCGGTGATCGTCGACGCGGAGACGCTCTTCGACGCCCCCGCCCCCTTCCCGGCGAGCGGCCGGGGCGACGCGGTGGACGTGGCGGCGGCGGCCATCCGCCGTACGGTGCTGCGCACCGGACTGCTGCCCGTACGCGGCACCGGCTTCGCACTGGGCGGGGTGGACATCTCCGGGGTCGGGGCGCTGCCCGGCCAGCAGCCGCTGATTCCCAACCCTGTGATCGCGGACGGTGGCACCGCCGCGGCCCGCTTCGAAGTGGACCTGGTGGCCATGCCCACCGCGGGCAACCACCCCAGCCCCACCCCGGTGCTCAGCACGTACTGGGACCGGGTCCTGGCGGGCTTCCGCGAGATGACCGCGCGACTGCGCCGGCCGGGCACCGACCCGTACAGGATGCTGCGCCGCTTCGAGGGTGCACAGGTGCGGCGCATCCTGCGGCCGACACAGGCGTACGTCGACATCGGGAGGATGCTGTGGCACCCCGCGTCGTTGCACGACGAGGCGGCGGCCGTCGAGCGTGCCCGCGACATCCTGCGGCGCAACGCGGAGGTGCTGCCCGGCGCCCCCACCGAGCGTGCGGCGATCGACGGCGAGATAGCGGACCTGCTGGCCGGGGACGTCCCGATGTCCACCTTCGTGGTGGACGCGGCCGTCGTACACGCGACGGTCGAGGACTGGCGCACCGCCGATCTGCCCCTGGAGGAGGCGGTGATCCAGGACGCGCTGGTGGGGGCCTACCTCAACGAGCGTTCACTGCCCCAGCGGGTCCAGGCCGCCGCCCGCGACCCGCACGCCCGGGACCGGGAGCGGCGGCGCCGCGACCTGGCCACCCAGATGGTGCGCCGGCTGTGCGACGGCGCGGTGCGCGGCGAGGACGGCACGGTCACCTGGATCAGTCCGGTCTTCACCCCGGCCGGATGGTCCATCAGGGTGCTGCCCGCCGACCTGTACACCGGGCAGGGAGGTGTGGCGCTGACGCTCGCGGAGTACGTCACCGAGGCGCGGGCCGGGCGGGCGGACGAAGTGCCGGGTGTCTCCGAGGCGTTCGAGGGCGCGCTGCGGGTGCTCATCGGCACCGAGGACCGCACGCCGACACCCTCGGCCGGCGCGTTCAGCGGGGCGGCGTCGCAGGTGTGGACGTGGCTGGCGCTGCACCGGGTGCTCGGTGACGGGTGGTTGGTGGAGCGGGCGGCACAGCGGGCGCTGCTGCTCGCACAGGGGCCGCTGGTCGAGGACGACGTGGAGGTGGATCTGCTCAACGGGGCGGCCGGGGGAATCGTTCCGCTGCTCAACCTGGCGCAGGAGACCGGGCAGGACCGCTGGCTCGACGCCGCCGCGCGCATCGGCCGTCGGCTGTCCGGGCTCGCCGATGTCGACGCCGAGGGGGCGCGCTGGACGACCCGGCTCAACCCCGAGGGCATCGGCGGCTTCGCGCACGGCGCCACCGGCATCGGCTGGGCGCTGACCCGGCTGGCCCTGAGCGACGCGGGCTCCGCGGCCGAACGCCGCGCCTGGGCCCGTCTCGGCGAACGCGCCTTCGCCTTCCAGGAGTCGCTCTACCGGCCCGAGCAGGGCAACTGGCTCGATGTGCGCGTCGGCGCCGAGGAGGACTTCTTCACCAGCTGGTGCCACGGGAGCGCGGGGATCGGCATCGGCATGCTCGACCTGCACCGGCGTACGGGCGACCCCGCCCATCTGGACATGGCCCGGCGCGCCGCACAGGCCTGCGCCGCCGAGGGCTTCGGCTGGAGCCACACGTTGTGCCACGGCGACCTGGGGTTGTGGGAGTTCCTGACGTCCGTGGGTGCCGGTGACGCCGATGACCTCGACGGCGAGATACTCAGCGGCCTCGAACAGCGCGGGCCGGTGGGGGGTTTGGCCCGCGAGGCCTTCTCGCCGAGCCTGATGTCGGGGCTGGCCGGGGTGCTCCACACCCTGCTGCGGATGCACCCCGGGGCCGCCCTGCCCAATCCCCTTCTCCTGGACTGAAGGGGGGCGTTGGAAGGTTCGGACTGGTCAGCCGATCCTGTTGCCGCAGATGTTGATGGGGGCGTCGATGACGACCTGGATCAGGTTGCCGGAGAGGAAGCCGGGGGAGTTGGCGACGTACCCCTCGGCGTAGGCGCTGCCATGGTTGGTGCACTCCCCGCCGCGGGAGTCACCGCGGTCGTTGTCCCAGCGGTCACGGTCACCGCGGTCCCGGTCATTGCGGTCACGGTCACCGTGCTGGCGGTGGTCACCGTGTTCACGGTGGTCACGGTCACCGTGGTCGCGGTCGCCATAGGAGCCGTGGCCGCCGTAACCGTGGCCCGGGCCGTGGTCGGCCATGGCGGGAGCGGCGGAACCGAGGGTCAGGGCAGTGCCGACAAGAGCGGCGAGCAGGTACTTCTTGGTGTTGGTCATATGGACATGAAAACCGTTGGAATACGATCCCGCGCGCCGGGATCGGACGGTTCACTCACTTGCCCGAAGCGGCCGGTGTCCGAGGCGGAACGGGGAGGAGGAGACCGCGGGAAACGACGAAGGCAAGGAGCTCGTCCGCTCCTTGCCACTCTCAAGGTATAGCGCACCGGGGGGCTTGCGGCAAGACCCCCGTCATGCCGCAGACTCACAGGCCGATGCCAGGACCTGCGGAAACGGGAAACATTCATGATCGACGTGATCGTCGCCGGCGGGGGACCGACCGGCTTGATGCTCGCCTGTGAACTGCGGCTGCACGGAGTGCGCGTGGTCGTACTGGAGAAACTGACCGAGCCCACCGAGCAGTCGCGCGGGCAGGGCCTGCACGCACGCAGCGTCGAGGTGATGGACCAACGCGGCCTGCTGGACCGGTTCCTCGCGGTCAGTGAGAAGTTCCAGGTCGGTGGTCTGTTCGGCGGTGTGGTGAAGGCGTGGCCGGAGGGGCTGGACACGGCCCACCCGTTTGGCGTCGCCACCCCGCAGCCGGTCACCGAGCGGCTGCTCACCGAGCGTGCCCTGGAACTCGGTGCCGAGATCCGGCGCGGCTGCGAAGTGGCCGGGCTGAACCAGGACGAGCACGGGGTGGATGTCGAGCTGGCGGACGGCACGCGGGTGCGCTCGCGCTACCTCGTCGGGTGCGACGGAGGCCGCAGCACCGTGCGCGGACTGCTCGGTGTCGCCTTCCCCGGCGAACCGGCCACGGTCGAGACGCTGCTGGGCCAGATGGAGGTGGCCGAGGACCCCGCCACGGTCGCCGCCGCCGTCAAGGAGGTCAATCGGACGCAGTTCCGGTTCGCCGTCGGCCCTCCCGACGCCACGGGTGTGTGCCGCGTCGTGGTGCCCGCCGACGGGATCACCGAGGACCGCGCGGCCGAGCCGACCCTCGACGACTTCAAGCAGCGGTTGCGCGCGTACGCGGGAACCGACTTCGGGGTGCACTCGCCGCGGTGGCTCTCGCGGTTCGGGGACGCCACCCGTCAGGCGGAGCGCTACCGAGTCGGCCGGGTGTTCCTCGCCGGGGACGCGGCGCACATCCACCCGCCCACCGGCGGTCAGGGGATGAACCTGGGGGTGCAGGACGCGTTCAACCTCGGCTGGAAGCTGGCCGGCGCCGTCAACGGCTGGGCGCCCGACACGCTCCTCGACAGCTACCACACCGAGCGGCACCCGGTCGGCGCCGCCGTACTGGAGAACACCCGCGCGCAGATCACGCTCCTCGGCGCCGACGCCGGTGCGACCGCGCTGCGGAACCTCTTCGCGAAGCTGATGGACTTCGAGGAGGTGAACCGGTACGTGACGGGAATGATCACCGCGGTCGACGTCGCCTACGACTTCGGCGAGGGCCACGCACTCCTCGGCAGACGGCTGCGGGACGTGCGGCTGACGCGGGGGCGTCTGTACGAGCTGCTGCGCGGGGGCCGCGGCCTGCTGCTCGACCGGACCGGCTCACTCTCGGTGGAGGGCTGGTCGGACCGGGTGGACCACGTCGTCGACGCCGGTGCCGAACTGGACGTGCCCGCCGTACTGCTGCGGCCGGACGGCCATGTGGCGTGGGTCGGTGACGACCGCGGGGATCTGCTCGCCCACTTGCCCACCTGGTTCGGCGCGGCGGCGGTGGCCGACGGAGCGAACCCCGCCCGGTGACCCGCCACCCCGCCGCGGCCGGCCGCCGACCGGGGCGTGCCGTGTGGCAGCGCGCCCCGGCCGGTCCGCTCACGGCAGGAAGTACATGGGGTTGGGGATCTTGTACGTCTGGTCGGCGTGGCCGCCCGCGAGGTCGGTGTACTGGTCGCCCAGGTTGGCGACGATCCGGTAGCCGAGGCTCTCGATGTGCCGGCGGGTGCCCGCCTTGTAGTCGACCGTGGAGCAGGTCCAGGTGGGCTTGGCGCAGCTCAGGTAGGCCGGGGGATTGACCTTGTCCTTGAGGAAGAAGTGCGCGCTGTCGACCGGGACGCCGTAGCCCGCCGAGGTGAGGTTGGTGGCGCTCGCCTCGCGCTGCGAGGCGTCGCGGCCGGTGAGGAAGAAGACGGTGACACCCTTCTTGGCCGCGTAGTTGACCAGGTCGGGCATCCCGAAGACGGCTATGGAGCGCGCGCTCTGGACGTACGCGTTGAAGGCGGCGGCGTTGTACGCGAAGCCGTTCTTCTTCTCGTAGTCGTACGTCAGCAGGGTCGTGTCGTCCACGTCGAGGACGATCGCGGGCTTGCGGCCGTCGTGGCCGGGGTGCTCGGCGGCCTGGCTGATCCGGCGCTTGGCACGGGCCTCGATCGAGGCGACCTGCTTGGCGTAGTTGCTGGTGGGGGAGGCCTGGTAGGCGCCGGTCGAGTCGGGAGCACCGCCGTAATAGGCGTTGATCCTGTCCTCGACCTTGGTGATGTTGGGGATCTCCTTGTCGCTCTTCGGCGTGCTGTTCCCGGCGGTGGCCGCGCCGGCGCCGTAGAAGGCGGCGCCGGTGACGGCGAGGGCGGCGACGGTTGCCGCGGTCTTGGTGACAGTGCGCATGGGCAAGGTCTACGCGCATCACACAGGGTCCCGCCAGGGTGTTTGATCAATTCTTTACCGGCGGGTAACGAAAGGGTGGGTCCGTCGGGACGGACCCACCGTGTGCGGTGCGGCTGTGCGGAGGGGGAGAGGCTCACACCCCGCTGAGCGAGAGCTTCGCGGCGAAGCCGAGGAAGAGGACGCCCGCCGCCGATGTGGCGCCCGCCGAGAGCCGCTTGCGGCGGCGGAAGGCGGCGGCCAGCCGGGTCCCGCTGAATATCAGCGTGGACAGATACAGGAAGCTCGCCAGCTGGAGCAGGGTGCCGAGCACCAGGAACGACAGCGCCGGATAGGCGTACCCCGGGTCCACGAACTGCACGAAGAAGGAGATCAGGAACAGGATCGCCTTGGGGTTGAAGAGGCTGAGCACCAGTGCGCGCCGGTAGGGCCGCTCGACGGCCGCGCCCTGCTGGAGTTCGTCGGCCGTGGCGGGCTCGGCCACCGCGTGGCGGTTGCGCCACATGCCGAGGGCCTGGCGCAGCATGCCGAGCGCCATCCAGGAGAGATACCCGGCGCCGGCGTACTTGACGATGGCGAACAGCAGCGGCGTCGTCTGCAGCAGCGAGGCGGCCCCGAGCGCGGAGAGCGTCATCAGGACCGTGTCCCCGGTCCACACCCCGGCGGCGGCGACGTATCCCGTACGCACACCGCGCCGGGCCGCGACGGAGAGCACGTACAGGGAGTTGGGCCCCGGCGCCAAAATGATCAGCACCAGGCCCATGAGGTATGTCGGAAGATCGGTTACACCCAGCATGCGGGGGAGTGTCGCACACCGGTGCGAGGTGGGGCGGGGGTGTTTCACGATGCGGCGCCGGGCGCCGCTCCCTCGTGCGTTGCGGCGGATACCTCCCCCGGCCGTTCGCCCGGCGCCGCGCGTCGGAAGGCCGCGCGGTAGTCCCTGGGACGCCGCCCGGTGTGCCGGGCGAACAGGGCCGCGAACGTCGCGGAGTCCCGGTAACCGACCGCCGAGGAGATACCGGCGACGGTACGGTCCGTGGTCTCCAGGAGGTGGCGGGCGCGCCGGACGCGTGCGGACTGCAGATACTCCAGCGGGCTCCGGCCCGTCTCCTCGGCGAAGCGCCGCAGCAGGGTCCGGGTGCTGACGTTGAAGGCGTCCGACAGAGCCGTGAGGTCGTAACGGGAGGCGAGGGTTTGGTCGAGGTGCCGCATCACCCGGTGGGAGAACTCGTCGCCGGGGCGCGGCAGCAGCCGCGCGTCGACATAGGGGGTCTGTGACGTACGCGCGTCGTCGACGAGGGCGATCCGCGCGGTCGTCCGTGCCACGCCCGCGCCGCTGTGCCGGCGGATCAGGTCCAGCGCGAAGTCGTACATCGCGCTGAAGGCAGCCGTCGTCGTCACCCCCTCCTCGGTGACGACCAGGCGGTCCGGGCGGACATCGGCGCCGGGGCAGCGCCGGGACAGTTCGTCCGCGAAGAGCCATGACGTCGTCGCTCGGCGCCGGTCCAGGAGTCCCGCCTCGGCGAGCAGGAACGCACCGACGCAGATCGACACCACGGCACGGCCCGTGGCGCAGTGGGAGCGGATCGCCGCGATCTCCGGGGCGAGGGGGGCGAGGACGGTGTCCAGGTCGAGGCCCGGCACGAGCTCGAAGCCCGGTACGACGAGGACGTCGACCTCGCGCAGCGGAGCGACGCCCAGGGCCGCGCCGCCCGACGCCGTGACGTGACGGCGGGGCGAGACGACGGACACCTCGTACCCGGCGTGGCCCGGCCCGGCGACATGCGAGGCCATCGTCAGCAGATCGGGCACGCCGAACACCTCGGAGGCGAAACACCCCGGATAGGCAAGGACCCCCACACGCAACGCGCTCACGCCGCCTCCTCCCGTCGTGGCTCATGGCGAGATTACCGTCGTGCATGGCGATCCGGCCCCTCCTCGCGCACGGGCACACGCGGGCAGGCTTGCCGCCATGAGTGCTGCCAACGAACGCCCTGACGACGACGCGATCGAGGATTTCTCCCGTCGGCTCGTGGAGGTCGAGGGAGTGGTGAAGACGGTGTACGTGGCCGGGGCCGGGCCGGCCGTCGTGCTGATGCCGGAGATGCCCGGCATCAGCCCCGACGTCCTGCGGCTGGCACGGTGGATACGGGAGGCGGGCTTCACCGTCCACGTCCCCTCGCTGTTCGGGGTGGACGGCGCCTACCCCACGGCCGAAGCCGGGACCGAGATCGTGCGGCGCGCGTGCGTCAGCGCCGAGTTCCGTGCGTTCGCCGACGGCGGCACCAGCCCCGTCACCGCCTGGCTGCGCGGGCTCGCGCGCCTCGCGCACGCCGAATGCGGCGGCCCGGGAGTCGGTGCGATCGGACTCTGCTTCACCGGCAACTTCGCGCTCACCATGGCGCTGGAGCCGTCCGTCGTGGCGCCGGTCCTCAACCACCCCTCGCTGCCGCTGGACGATCCCGCCGGGCTGGAGATCGGCGAGGAGGACGCGGCAGCGGTCCGCGACCGCGTCGCCCGTGACGGACTCAAGGTGCTCGCCTACCGCTTCGACAACGACCGCTGGTGCACCGGCCAGCGTTTCGCCGCCTACCGCAAACTCCTCGGCGACGCCTTCGACGGCCGTGTCCTGGACGGCGGTTGCGCCCGCACCGACCCGCCGCCGTTCTTCGCCGACGTGGTCGCCACCCCGCACAGTGTCGTCACCGCCCACCTCGTGGACGAGGCCGGGCACCCCACGGTGAAGGCCCGGGACGAGATCCTCGCGTTCCTGGCCGAACGGCTGAACCCACCTGGAGAAAGGGCCGACGCCCGCACCCCCTGACCGCCCGGCCGCTGAGCCGTGTCGGTGAGGCGCGCCCTAGGGCAGATCGCCGTTGCCGCCGAGGTTGGCGACGACGCGGCGCAGGACGTCGATGGTCGCCGCGTAGGCGGCGTCGTCGATGCCCGTCCGCAGCCGTGTGTGCACCTCGGCGTTACGGTCGTGGGCCCGCAGGCGCCCCGCCTCACCCGCCTCGGTGAGCACCAGCGTGCCGTCGGTCTCCGCGATCCAGCCACGGGAGGCGAGGTCGGTGAAGACGGCGTCGAAGACGGTGTGCTGGTCGTCGAAGGGGGTCAGCTTCGCGGTGAGCGAGGACCGGGTCCAGTGCCCGGGGGCACCGGCTATGTGGTTGAGGGCCCACCAGTGCGGCTGGGTGAGGTCCTCCACGGCGAGTGCGGCGCGCAGACCATCGGTGACCAGGCCCGCGGCCTCTCGGCTCCAGTAGCCGATCGGCTGGGCGGCGAGTGTGTCCTGGGGGTACTCCTTGATCGTCATGCGGCGACCGTAAAACCTCAAGTGGACATGAGGTCAACTCTTTCCCGGGCCGCGAGCCAGCGGCAGCCGCCGACGCCGCGTCCCGCGTTTCCCGTGGTGCCGCCGGTGGCACAGTGGTTCCATGTGCGGCCGTTACGTCTCCACCCGTAGCCCCGAGGACCTGGTCCGCCTCTTCCGCGTCACCGACTGGCGTACGGAGGAGCGCCTGGCGCCGAGCTGGAACGTCGCGCCGACCGACGAGGTGTGGGCCGTCCTGGAGCGCACCGCGCGCGGGCACGACGACGCCGGACCCGTGGGTCGGCAGTTGCGGCCGTTGCGCTGGGGCCTGGTGCCGCCGTGGGCGAAGGACGTGAAGGCCGGCGCCCGCATGATCAACGCCCGGGTGGAGACCGTGCACGAGAAGCCCGCCTTCCGCCGCGAGTTCCTCAAGCACCGCTGTCTCCTGCCCGCCGACGGTTTCTACGAGTGGCAGCAGGAGAAGGACCCGGCCACCGGCAAACCCCGTAAGCAGCCGTACTTCATCCATCCCGAGGACGACCAGGTGATGGCGCTCGCCGGGTTGTACGCGTACTGGCGCGACCGTTCCGTCAAACACGACGACGACCCGGGTGCGTGGGTGGTGACCTGCACCATCATTACCACCGAGGCCACCGACGCGGCCGGCCGCGTACACCCCCGCATGCCCCTGGCGCTGACCGAGGACCACTACGACGCCTGGCTCGACCCCCACCACCACGACCCGGACGAACTGCGCGCCCTGCTGGACCGCCCTGCAGACGGCCACCTGGACGCCCGACCGGTCTCCCCGGCGGTGAACAACGTGCGCAACAATGGGCCGGAGCTGCTGGAGGGGTGACGGGGGTGTAGTAAGCGGAGACCGCCCCCTCAGGGGGACCGGCCGGAACGGCCGTCTGTGGTGTGGAATTTGGGTGCGGGGTGGCAGGGTGCGTGATAGGACAGTCGCTGATCATCGGCTTGGTTCCAGGGGGAGTTATGAGCAGCGGTCAACAGGTCGTCAACGGTGACGGTCCGGTCACCCTCGTCACCGGCGGGGCCAGCGGGATCGGGGCGGCGACCGTGCGGCGGCTTCTCGCGGACGGCCAGCGGGTCACCGTAACCGGACGCGATCAGGCAAAGCTCGATGCCTTCGCCGCTGAACTCGGGGCCGGGGAAGCCCTGTTGGCCGTGGCCGCCGACACCACCGACTACGCCGCCGTGCGGGCGGCGGTCGAAGCGACCGTCAAGGCGTTCGGGCGGCTCGACCGCGTCGTCGCCAACGCCGGTTTCTCCACCCATGACAACCTCGCCGACGGCGATCCCGAGCAGTGGCGCGAGATGCTGCTGGTGAACGTCCTCGGCCCCGCCCTCCTGGTGAAGGCGGCGCTCCCGGAACTCACCGCCAACGGCGGCCGGATCGTCCTGGTGGGCAGCACCGCGGGTATCAAGAACACCCCGGGCAACATGTACTCGGTCAGCAAGAGCGCCCTCACCTCCCTCGCCGAGAACACCCGCGTCCTGGTCACCGGCTCCGGGGTCGGTGTCACCCTGATCGCCCCCGGCCGCGTCGCCACCCCCTTCTGGAGCGGCCATCCGCAGGGAGCCGCCCCGCAGGGTCCGGTGATGACGGCGGAGAACGTCGCCGACGCCATCACCTGGGCGCTCGGCCAGCCGACGGGGGTGGAGGTCAACAGCGTGGTGGTCCGTCCGGCCGGTCAGGTCCACTGATCCACGGGCGCACGGGGGACGAGCCGTGAGAAACCTGTATCAGCGCTTCGCGGGCAGCAGCCTGGAACGGCTGTCCGCCCTCAGTGACGGAATCTTCGCCGTCGCGATGACCCTGCTCGTCCTCGACCTGCATGTGCCCGAGATGCCCGACGGACACGGCGCCGGACCCCTGTGGTCCGACGGCTCCTGGGCCGCCGAACGGCGACTCGCGTCACAGCTCGGCCACCTCGCCCCGCACATGCTGGTGTATCTGCTGGGTTTTCTGACCCTGGGCATGTTCTGGGTCGGCCAGCAGACCCAGCTCACTCACCTGGCGCGCGGCGACCGCCACCTCACCTGGATCCACCTGGCGTTCCTCACCGCGGTCGCCCTGATGCCGTTCTCGACCGCCCTGCTCGCCGAGTACACCGCCTTCCGCCTGGCGCTGGTGGTGTACTGGCTCCATCTGCTCCTGCTCGGAATGCTGTTGCTGGCGAGTCTGCGGTACGCGGCACGGGCCGATCTCTTCACCCACGGCGAGGGCGACGGTGCGTTCACCCACGTGATGCGGGCGGCGGCCGAACGGCGCATCGTGATCGCCCAGATCCTGTACGCCGTCTCGGTGCTGCTCGGCGTCTTCAGTACGTATCTGAGCGTCGGACTTATCGTGCTGCTCCAGATCAACTCCGCGCTGGCGCCCAGGGTATGGCCGCTGGACCGCTTCTGACGCTCCTCGGGGGGTGGGGGCTCCGGCGTCGGGACGCCGACCTCCACCTGCCTGTACTCATACGGGTGGTTTAGCGTCACCCTCCACCTGCCCTCCTCCGGGCGCAGGATGCTTGCCACCTGAGTTGTCCGTGCGACGTGGGTGGAGATGGTCATGGCGAACGGTAGTGTCCTGCTGGCCTTGCGCGAGGATCCCCTCGGCGGGGGAGCCGGGGCGGAGCAACTGCGGAGGATCGGCAAGGAGCTGGAGAACCGCGGCCTGGAGGTGCGCTGGGCGCGGACCGCGGAGGCCGCCTGCGCGGCCCTGCGGACCGAGGCGGGTCTTACGGCAGCCGTGGTGGCGTGGGAGCTGCCGTCCGCGAACGGGAAGCCCACCGACGCCGACACACAGGGCGCGGAGACGGGCGGCGCCGCCGCCCTGCGGCAGATCTCCCGGCGGTTCAAGGACCTGCCGGTCTTCGTCGTCATGCCGGAGGACTCCGACCACGGCCTGGAGCAACTGCCGCTGTGGGTGGCGGAGACCGTCGTCGGGTACATCTGGCCGCTGGAGGACACCCCCTCCTTCATCGCCGGCCGGGTCGCCCACGCCGCACACGCCTACGGCGACGCGGTGCTTCCGCCGTTCTTCAAAGCGCTCCGGCGTTTCGACGACGCGCACGAATACTCCTGGCACACCCCCGCGCACTCGGGCGGTGTGGCCTTCTTGAAGTCACCGGTGGGCCGGGCGTTCTTCGACTACTACGGCGAGCGCCTGTTCCGTACGGACCTCTCCATCTCCGTGGGGGAGCTGGGCTCCCTCTTCGAGCACAACGGACCCATCGGCGAGGCCGAGCGCCACGCCGCCCGGATCTTCGGCGCCGACCGCACGTACTTCGTCCTGCACGGCGACTCCACGGCTGACCGCATGGTCGGCCACTACTGCGTCACCACCGACGAGATCGCCCTCGTGGACCGCAACTGCCACAAGTCGGTGCTGCATGGTCTCGTGATCTCCGGGGCGCGCCCGGTCTACCTCGTGCCGACCCGCAACGGCTACGGCCTGGCGGGCCCGCTCCCCGCGAGCGAGACAGCCGCGGACGCGGTCGCCGCACGGATCGCCGCCCACCCGCTGACACCGGGCGCGGTCTCCCCCGACGCCCAGTACGCGGTGATCACCAACTCCACGTACGACGGGCTGTGTTACGACACCGTGCAGACCGCGCGGGCCCTGGCGCCCAGCACCCCGCGGCTCCACTTCGACGAGGCTTGGTTCGCGTACGCGCGCTTCCACCCGCTCTACGCCCGCCGGTACGGCATGGCCGTGGGCCCGGACACCTTCGACGGCGGGGAACGGCCCACCGTCTTCTCCACCCAGTCCACCCACAAGCTGCTGGCCGCGCTCTCCCAGTCCGCGATGGTGCACGTACGGTCGTCTCCCCGTGCCCCGGTCGAACACGACCGGTTCAACGAGGCGTTCATGATGCACGGGACCACCTCGCCGCTCTATCCCGCGATCGCCTCCCTGGACGTGGCCGCGGCGATGATGGACGGTCCGCAGGGCCAGTGGCTGATCAACGAGGCGGTCACCGAGGCCATCCGGTTCAGGCAGGCCGTCGTACGTATCGGGCGCCGTATCGCCGCCGCCGGGGACCGCCCGAGCTGGTTCTTCGGCGTCTGGCAGCCCGAGACCGTGGTCGATCCGGACACCGGGTCCCGTACACCGTTCGCCGACGCCTCACCGGCGCTGCTCGCTCGTGAACCGGGCTGCTGGGAGCTCGAACCCGACGCCGACTGGCACGGTTTCCCCGGTCTGAGCGCGGGTCAGTGCATGCTGGACCCGATCAAGGTGACGCTGACCTGTCCCGGGGTGTCGGCGGCGGGCCGCAGCGAACCGTGGGGTATTCCGGCGCGCATCCTGACCGCCTATCTCGCCGAGCGCGGCATCGTCGTGGAGAAGACCGACACGTACACCACGCTCATCCTCTTCTCCATGGGCATCACCAAGGGCAAGTGGGGCACCCTGATGGACGCCCTGATGGACTTCAAGGCGCTCCACGACGCGCAGACCCCGCTGCGACAGGTGCTGCCCCGGCTCGTCGAGTCCTATCCGAAGCGCTACGGCCGGACCACCCTGCGCGGTCTGTGCCAGGAGATGCACGAACACCTCACCCGCGCCGACCTGATCGACGCCCTGGACACGGCCTTCCGCGACCTGCCGCGCCCGGTCGTCCCGCCCCAGCGCTGCTACCAGCAGCTGATCCGCGGCGGCACCGAACGCCTGCCCCTCGCGCAGGCCTCGGGCCGGGTCGCCGCCGCCATGGTGACGGTCACTCCGCCCGGCATCCCCGTGCTGATGCCCGGAGAGGCCCTCGGCGCCCCCGACGGGCCCGTCCTGCGCTACCTCGGCGCCCTGGAGGCCTTCGACCGCGCCTTCCCCGGCTTCCACAGCGAGGCCCACGGCGTGGTCGTCGACCCGGACACGGGTGACTACCTGATCGAGTGCGTACGGGAGGAGAACCGGTCGGGGGAGTGAGGGGGG
>NZ_JBJHPC010000711.1:0-3242 GCF_045257485.1 Streptomyces sp. YS-3
CCGTTGTGGAGACCCGGGCCCCGGCGACGGACCCCGTACCGGCGCGCCCGCCGGGTCCGGACGAGGGCGCTCCCCAGCGGGTGTCCGAGGTGACCCGCCGACTGGTGTGCCGGGTCGGCGGGCACGACGACTCCGCCGTACGGAGCGGCTCCCGCCTGGCCGAGGACCTCGGCTTCGACTCGATCCAGGTCATGGAGCTGAAGACCCGCATCGAGAACGAGCTGCCCGAACTCGGCAGTCTGCCCGTCGAGGAGCTGCTCGCGAGTCTGGAGACCGTGGGCGACCTCAGCCGCTATCTCGCCGAGCGCCTGCTCGTACCGGCCGCGTCCGCGCCGGCAGCCGAGCCGTCCACCCCGGAAGGACCGCGCACATGAGCCCGTCACCCGCCCCCGTCGCCCACCTGGTCTCGGTCGGCACCTGTCTGCCGGGCGAACCGGTGGACAACGCCACCCTGGCCAAGCTCGTCGGCGTCGACGAGCAGTGGGCCGAGATGTTCATCGGCAACGTCAGCCGCCACTTCGCCGTCGACCTGGCGACCGGCCGGGTCCGCCACTCCCTGGCCGACATCGCCTCGACCGCCGCGGACCGGGCCCTCGCGGCGGCGGGCCTGGAGGCCGTGGACATCGACTGCGTCGTCATGGGCACCGCCACCCCGGACCAGCTGATGCCCGCCACCGTCAACCTGGTGGCGGACCGCCTCGGCATCGACAACGTCCCCACCTACCAGCTCCAGTCCGGCTGCGCCGGTGCCGTGCAGGCGCTCGACGTGGCCCGCACCCTGCTCCTGGCCGGACGCTGCTCGACGGTCCTGGTGATCGGCGGCGACGTCTGCGCCAAGCACCTGGAGACCGACTTCGACGCCGGCTCGCGCACCCCCGCCGAGCTGGTCAACTACATCCTGTTCGGCGACGGGGCGGGCGCGGCCGTGCTCAGCGCCGAGTCCTTCGGGGAGCGCGTCGAGATCCGCCAGGTCCTCAACCGCCTGGTGGGTCTGGGCAAAGCGCCCGGACAGGTCATCGACTGGTTCGGCCTGGGCGACCGGCACAGCGACCGCACCGCCATCAGCGAGGACTACAAGGCCATCGAGGCGGCCGTGCCGGTCCTGGCGACCCAGATGTTCTGGGAGCTCATCGGGGACGTGGGCTGGACCGCCGACCAGGTGGACTATCTGCTCCCGCCCCAGCTGTCGGGCCGGATGAGCGACCGCATCTCCGACGCGATGCCCGCCCCGCTGGCCCGGCGGGTCAACGTGGTGCGCACGGTGGGCAACAACGGCAACGCCCTGCCCTTCCTCCAGCTCGCCGAACTGCTCGGCCAGTGGGAGGGCGGCGGGCGCGCCGTCACCGTCGCCGTGGAGTCCAGCAAGTGGATCAAGTCCGGTATCGCCCTGGAGCGCGCATGACCACGACCGAACCTCTCAATGCCCCGCCCGGTACGGGCAGTTGGCTGGACCCCGAGGCGCTGCGGACACTGCGCGGTCTGTACGCGGCCGGACGCCTCGAAGCCGACTATCCCTCGGTGCGCCCGCTGCTCGCCCGGCTGCCCGGGGCCCAACTGCCCGCCGCCGGGCAACTGCTCGCCCGGCTCGACCGCGAGGAGGTCGCCCGCCACCACCCGGACGTGCCCGTGGTCACCGTCGCCGTGACCGGCCAGTCCACTGTAGCCCCGCTGGTCGCCCCGCTCACCGCGGAGCTGGCGCGCCACGGACTGCTCCTGGACCCGGTGCTCTCGCCGTACGGCTCCTACCTCGCGGACCTGCTCGGGCCCGGCTCCCCGGGCGGCGCCCCGCCCCGCCTCACCCTCTGCCTGCTGGACGCGCACACCGTCTTCGAGGAGGTGCCGCTGCCCTGGCGGGTCGAGGACGTGGAGACCGCGGCGCGCTCCCGGCTCGCCCTGATCGGCCGGGCCGTCCGCGCCCACCAGGACGCCGGGAGGGGACCCCTGGTCCTCAACACCGTCCCGCTGCTGCACGGCCACGCCCGCCAGCTCATCGACCTGCGCTCTCGGGCCCGGCTCGGCGTCGTGTGGCGGGAGTTCAACAGCGGACTGCTCGCCCTCGCCGAGGAGCACCCCGGCCTGATCGTGGTCGACCTCGACCCGCTGGTCGCCCAGGGCACCCCCGCGTACGAGCCGCGTACGGGGCTCTACGCCAAGGCGCGCCTCGCCGAAGGGCTGCTGGCGGGCTATGCCCGCGATGTCGGCCACCTCGTCACCGGCCTGCTCGGCCGGACCCGCAAGTGCCTGGTCCTCGATCTGGACGGGACGCTGTGGGGCGGGGTGCTCGGTGAGGACGGGACGGAGGGTGTCGAGCTCGGCGGCGGGTTCCGGGGCGAGGCGTTCGTCGAGTTCCAGCGGGTGCTGGCCCAGCTCGGCTCCCAGGGCGTCCTGCTCGCCGTCAGCAGCAAGAACGACGACGACCAGGTGCGCGCGGCGCTGCGCGAACACCCCTCGATGGTGCTGCGCGAGGACGACTTCGTCCGCGTCAACGCCAACTGGTCGGCCAAGCACGACAATCTGCGCGACATCGCCGAGCGGCTCGGGATCGGTCTGGACAGCTTCGTCTTCGTCGACGACAGCACCTTCGAATGCGGGCTGGTACGGGAGCAGTTGCCGCAGGTCGCGGTGGTCCGGGTCGACGAGGAGCCCGCCCTGCACCCGGCCGCGCTGCTCACGGACGGGTGGTTCGACCTGCCCGTGCTCACCGACGAGGACCGCGAGCGGGCCGGCCGCTACCGCACGGAGGTCCGGCGCCAGGAGTTCCGCGAGGACACCGGCTCCTACCAGGACTATCTGGACGGCCTCGGCATCGAGGTGACGGTACGCCCAGCGGAGCAGCGCGAACTGCCCCGCGTCTCCCAGCTCACCCTGCGCACCAACCAGTTCCATCTGGCGCCCGAACGGCTGCAACTGCCGCAGGTGCGGGAGTGGGCCGAGGACCCCGGCCGCGCCGTACTGGTGGTCCACGCCCGCGACCGGTTCGGCGACCACGGCCTGGTGGGGGCGGTGTTCCTGCGCCGCGACGCACAGGACCTGCACATCGACAACTACGTGCTGAGCTGCCGGGTGTTCTCGCGCGGCATCGAGAGCGCCTGTCTGGCGGCCGTCCTGGAGCACGCGGCCACGTCCGGCGCCCGCGGCGCGCGGGCCCGCCACCGGCCCACCTCCCGCAACGCCGCCTTCGCCTCCTTCTACCCCGACCACGGCTTCGTCCCCACGGGCGTGGCCCCCGACGACCCCACCAC
>NZ_JBJHPC010000712.1:0-3217 GCF_045257485.1 Streptomyces sp. YS-3
GTTCCGGGGCCCGGGTGCAGACCCGGGGTGCGCTGGGCGCCCACGCGCGGGGTGCCGGGGCCGCCGGCGACGGCCGTGTCGGCGGCGGCCGTGACGGCGGAGCCCGGCAGCGCCGGAATCCTGGTGAGCAGGTCGAGGAAGGGTCGGGTGCGATGGCTGGAATGGTGCAGGTACTGCTGCGGATCCCAGACGGGAGCGGGCAGCGAGGCGGAGATCCGGGAAAGCGCGCCGGTGGATTTGCCTGGTTGCGCCTCTACGGACTCCGGGACGAAATCGGAATGCATGTTCGAGCCCCCTTGCAGGTACGGCTGACCGAAACGGAACAGGGTCCCGGGCCCTCCATTCCCCATGGTGGCTCGTTATATATCTTGACGTCAAGAGACTTCATGTCGACAGACCCTCTACACTGATCGACATGGAGGACGAGGTCGACCGACTGGTCTCAGCATGGCGCCGCGAGCGCCCGGACCTCGACGTGGAGCCCCTGGAGGTGCTCAGCCGCGTCAGCAGGCTGGCGCGCCACCTCGACCGGGCGCGCAGAATCGCCTTCTCCGAGCACCAGCTGGAGCCCTGGGAGTTCGACGTCCTGACGTCGCTGCGGCGCGCGGGCGCCCCCTACCAGCTCTCTCCCGGGCAGCTGCTCACCCAGACACTGGTCACCTCGGGCACCATGACCAACAGGATCGACCGGCTCGCCAAGAAGGGCCTGGTCGAGCGGCTCCCGGACCCCAGCGACCGGCGCGGGGTGCTGGTGCGCCTGACCCCCGAGGGCCGCGACCGCGCCGACCAGGCGCTGGCCGGGCTGCTGGAGCAGGAGCGGGCCATCCTGGCCCAGCTGTCGCGCACCCAGCGGGGGGAACTCGCGGCGCTGCTACGCCAGTTGACCGCCCCGTTCGACAACATCCCCGGCTAGGTCGGCGGGGCCGACCCCGGCCCGGCGCGCCAGGGCGACGGCGGCGAGCGTGGAGTGCACCCCGAGCTTGCCCAGCACGTTCTGCATATGCGTACGGACCGTGTGCGGGGAGAGGAAGAGGCGCTCGGCGACGGCCTTGCGGCCCAGCCCCGCGACCATGCACCGCAGCACCTCGCGCTCGCGCGGGGTCAGCGACTCCACCAGGCGCTCGCTCTCGGTGCGGTGCTTGCGGGCGGCGGTGAGCTCGCGCAGGACGCCGGTGAGCAGCGCGGGCGGCAGATGCGTCTCGTCCCGCAGCACTCCTCTGATCACCGCGAGCAGCCGCTGGAGCGAGCAGTCCTTGGCCACCCAGCCGGAGGCCCCCGCCTGGAGGGCGAGCGCGGCCCGGCGCGGGTCGTCCTTCTCGGCGAGCACCACCGTACGCACGGCGGGCTGGCCCGAGCGGACCCCGGCGACCAGCGAGATGCCGTCGACCAGGCCGTCGGCGCCCCCGCCGTCGGGCACGGCCCGGGCGACCGGCGCCCCGGCGAGCGTGCCGAGGTCGGCGTCGACGAGCATCACGTCGAAGCGGCGGCCCTCGGAGGCCCCCCGCTCCAGACAGCGCAGCGCGGCCGGACCGCTGCCGGCCGCCGCGACGTCGACGTCGGGCTCGGCCGCCAGCGCGGCGGCCAGCGACTCCGCGAAGATTCGGTGGTCATCCACCACGAGAACCCGGATACGAACCACAGACACCCCCATGCGTCGGGGAACGGACCGGTCGGCACGGCGCCCGGAAGGGATCAGAGCGCAGCCGCACGACCGCCGCCGTGGACCGACCGATACCCCACCCCGGGCGTCGTACCCGACTGCCTCGCCCCCTGATCAACACCGGCCCCCACCGGTGCTGTGCTTCAGAGTAGGGCCGTGGGCCGGGAGCGGAAGGCAATTTGCAGAACTGATTGACCGGGTTGTTTAGGGTGTGGCCCATGTTTCGTTTTGAGACGGAAGTGGACAAGGCGCGACGCATTCTGCTGGGCCGGCGGCTCAAGGACACCAATACGGAACGCTCTTCGGCGCTGCGCGCCCTGCGCGGCACCCCGGGCGAGAAGGAACGTCCGCTGCACGTCTGGGCGCTGGACGGCCGGGGCGGTCTGGCGGGCGGCCTCACCGGGCGCCTCTGGGCGAGCTGGCTCCTGGTGGACCTGCTGTGGGTGGACCCCGTCCACCGGGGCGCGGGCCTCGGGGCCGAACTGCTCACCCGAGCCGAGGAGTCGGCCCGCACCGACCACTCCTGCGCCCACGCGCGCGTGGAGACGTGGGACTTCCAGGCGCCGGGCTTCTACCGCAGGCGGGGGTACGAGGTGGTGGGCGAGGTGCCCGACTATCCGCCCGGCGTCACCGAGTACATCCTCACCAAACGACTGTGACCCGGGCCGCGCCCCCGCCCCCTCAGCTCCTGCGGCGCGCCCCCGCCGACGGGAGCGCCTCGAAGACCCGGGGCGCGGTGAATCCGGCCGCCTCGAAGGCCTCCTGGACCGACTTGGTGACCGTGTCGGCCGTCGCCGCCTCGACGAGGACGACCGCGGACCCGCCGAACCCGCCGCCCGTCATCCGCGCGCCGAGCGCCCCGGCCGCCACCGACGCGCTCACCACCAGGTCCAACTCGGCGCAGGAGACCCGCAGATCGTCGCGGAGCGAGGCATGGCCCTCGGTGAGGACCGGTCCGGCCGCGCGCGGATCGCCCGCCGCGAGATGCGCCGCGACCCGCTCCACGCGCTCGTTGTCGCGGACCACGTGGCGTACGCACCGGCGGACGGTTTCGGAGTCGATCCTGGCCAGCGCCGTCGGCAGATGCGCGGGGGAGATCTCACGCAGGGTCCGGACGCCGAGCGCCCGCGCACCCGCCTCGCAGGCGGCGCGTCGGTCGGCGTACGCGCCGTCTCCGAGCGCGTGCTTCACCCGGGTGTCCACGACGAGGAGCGCCAGTCCGTGTGCGGCGAGGTCGAAGGGGACCTGGCGCAGCGAGAGGTCCCTGGTGTCCAGGTGGAGCACATGGCCCTCGACGCAGCAGGCGGACGCGGTCTGGTCCATGATGCCGCAGGGCACCCCGACGAAGGCGTTCTCGGCGCGCTGGGCGATCCGCGCCAGGTCGGCCCGGCCGAGCCCCAGGTCGTACAGGTCGTTCAGGGCGAGGGCGGTGACGACCTCCAGAGCCGCCGAGGAGGAGAGCCCCGCTCCGGTCGGGACCGCCGAGGAGAGATGGATGTCGGCGCCGGTGACCGGGTGGCCCGCCTCCCGCAGCGCCCAGACCACCCCCGCCGGGTA
>NZ_JBJHPC010000713.1:0-3198 GCF_045257485.1 Streptomyces sp. YS-3
CCCCCGGGAGGGGGCTACTGCCAACCGGACGTTCGCGTACGTGGGAACGCCGGGGGTCTGGCCAGGCACCGGCGGACCCCGTACCCGCCCTCGGTGGACCCGGCACCCGCCCTCAGGAGGTGTCAGCTCGCTGCCTCGTACGCCACCAGGCGCGCTCGGCGGCCCGCCAGGGCCAGCAGGGCGACGCCGACCAGGGTCGCGGCGACGAGTACGGTCGCCCCGGTCCACGCGGCGTAGCCCACCGCGTCGGTGAAGGCCGCGCCCGGGTCCTTGGCACCCGCGGTCAGGCGGTCCGTGAAGCGGGAGGTCATCAGGGTGCCCAGAATGCTGGTGCCCAGGACCGCGCCGACCTGGCGGGCGGCGTTGACCGTGCCGCTGGCCTCACCCTCGCGACCGCGCGGCACATGGCTGACGCCGAGGGCGGTGGAGGGCGCGTTGGCCAGTCCGCAGCCCAGGCCGAAGACGACGAGCGCGGCGGCGTACGCCGTGAAGGTGTCACCGGGCTCGACGGTGGCGAACAGTGCCGCGCCAGAGGCGGCCAGGAGGAGTCCCGTGATGATCAGCGGCCGGGGACCCCACTTGCGGACGAGTACACCTGCCACGACCGACGCGGCGATGAAGGTGCCGAACTCCGCCAGGAGTTGAACGCCCACTTCCAGGGCGCTCAGGCCGCGCACCTGTTGGAGCCACAGGACCTGAAGGAGGCAGACCCCGACGAAGCCGAAGAGGACGGTGGCGGCGAGCAGCAGAGAGGCGCTGTAGGACGGGTCGCGCATCAGGCGCAGGTCGATCATGGGGGAATCGCGGCGCAGTTCGACGGCGACGAAGACGCCGAGGAGCAGCAGGGCTCCGGCGAGGGAGGAGAGGGAGCGGGCGGTGGTGTAGCCGTGGTGGCCGCCGTCGATCAACCAGTAGATGAGCAGCGCGAGTCCGGCTGTGCCGAGTATCTGGCCGGCCCAGTCGGGTCGGCCGCCCGGGACGCGTGACTCCTCGACCCGGGCCAGCGCCACGAGGATGGCCAGGGCGCCGAGTGCCAGGTTCAGCCAGAAGGCGGCGTGCCAGGTCCACCACCGCAGGGCGAGCCCGGCGGTGACCGGGCCGATGGCCAGGCCGAGTCCGGAGGCCGCGGCCCAGGCGGAGATGGCTCCGGCGCGGCGGCGCGGATCGGGGAAGGCATGGCTGACGAGCGCGAGCGAGCTCGGGGTGATGAGCGCCCCGCCGAGGCCCGCGAGGGCCTGGCCGACCAGGACCAGGGGGAGGGTGGACGCCAGGACGAGGACCAGTCCTCCGGCACCCATCGCCACGGCACCCGCGAGGAAGATCGCGCGGCGGCCCCACCGGTCCGAGAGGGAACCGGCGCCGAGGACGAAGGAGGCGACGACCAGGGTGTACATGCTGGGCACCCAGACCAGGTCGGCCGGGGCGATGCCTAGGTCGTCCTGGACGGCACTCAGGGTGCCGATGGTCTGGGTGGTCTGGAGGAAGACGGTGAACAGGCCGAGACAGGCGGCCACGAGGACCGCCATGGGGCTGCCCTTGGCGCGGAGTTCAGCGCGTGGCACGGGACACCTCCGAGGTGCCCGACAGGGCGGCCTTGACCTGGCGGGTGAGCTCGTCGGCGAGTACTTCCTCGCGGCCCGCCTCCACCGCGTCGAGTACCTGGTGGGCGACGTCGACAGGGCTCGTCTTGGGCTGGTCGACGCCGGCCGCCATATCGGTGTCGATGAAGGCCGCGTGGACGGCGACGGTCAATGTGCCCTGCGGGCGCAGCTCTTCGCGTATCGCGTTGGTCATCGACAGGGCGGCTGCCTTGGAGACACCGTACGAGCCGATCTGCGGGAGGGTGTGCCAGGACAGCACGGAGAGCATGTTGACCACGGCGCCGCCACCGTTCGCCGCGAGGACGGGCGCGAAGGCGCGGCACATCGCCAGGGTGCCGAAGAGGTTGGTCTCCAGCTCCTCCCTCGCCCCTTCGAGTGAGTCCGCGCCGATCAGGGAACTGCCGCGCAGAATCCCCGCGTTGTTCAGGAGAAGGGAGGTGTCGGAGCAGAGCTCGGCGGCTGCGGCGACCTGGGCGGGGTCGGTGATGTCGAGCGCGACCGGGGTGAGTCCCGGGTCGGTCACCGTGCGCGGATCGCGCGCCGCCGCGTAAACGGTCTTCGCGCCCCGTTCCAGCAGGGCGAGGGCAAAGGCGCGCCCGAGCCCTCGGTTGGCGCCGGTCACGAGTGCCGTGGTGTTCCGCATGCGCGTCTTCTTTCCGGGGTCGTGGAAGGAGGTTGACCCCAAGTGGGGTGAGTTGGAAATCTGGACTCACTGTAGCGGAGTGGGTTGGATATTCAAATTTAGGGTGTTGTGGGGGTGTGGATCGGCGGATCGGCGGATCAGGTGGTGAGGGTGTTCAGAGTGCGCGGCGGAGAGAGGCGTCTCGGTGCGATGGAGCGAAGGGGGGGAGGGAGTTGGTGCCCGTCGGCGGTGGTCAGATTGCCGCCTCCACCTCCAGATAACGGTGTCAGATTGCCGCCTCGACCTCCAGGTAGCGGTGGCGGCGTGCTCCTCGGTACTCCAGCGCTTCCCAGCCCAGAGGCCGCAGCGTGTCCGCGCACCGGCGGAGCGCCTCTGCCTCCTCCTGGGCGGCGCCGCTCCCGGGCGGGCCCAGCCACTCCACGCGGACGGCCCCGGGCTGGTCCGCCGGGCAGAGACGGTAGCCCGTCCTGGTCCGGCGCCCGGTCGCGTCCACGGCTGACGGGGGGATTCCGGCGGCCTCCAGTGCCAGGGAGACAGCGCGCACCAACTGCTGCCGCTCCCAGGGCGCGGGCAGGGCGAGCGGGTCGGGGTGCCCGGAGTTCATCAGGCGCCGGATCTGTCGCAACCCCTCGAAGGCGACGCGCACCGCGGCCTCCCGCTGGGCGGGCGGGGCGGCCGGTGCCGGTCCGTCGCCGGTGGCCGCCTCGAAAGGGGCCGCCGGGGCTCGCTCGCTGTGTTCTTCGGGAGGTGTCACCGTGGTCCCTTCGCCGGTTGCCGGAACGGCAAGTGTTGCCGAAACGGCGGGGGCGCGCGGCGGCAGGGCTTCGCGTCCGCGCTGGGCCCGTACGGGTTCACGGCCCACGACGGCCTGTCCGCGCGGGGCCGGGGGGCTTCCGTATAGACGCTGCGCCAGCATCCCATCCTGCGCGCCCCCTTCGGCGGAATGCCCACCAC
>NZ_JBJHPC010000714.1:0-3176 GCF_045257485.1 Streptomyces sp. YS-3
AGCGCCCCCCACTCCACGGTGACCTCGCCCTGCCGCCACCGCCGGGGCCCGTCCCGAAGCGGCCAGTCCGCCGTCAGGTCCCGGACCGCCCGGATCCAGCGCTGGCGCGCGCCCAGCGAGGCGTACGGCGCCGCCGCCGCCCACGCCCGGTCGAAGTCGCGCAGGAACGCGTGGACCGGCTCGCCCGGCACGTTCCGGTGGATCAGCGCCTTCGGCAGCCGCTCCGCCAGGTCCGAGGGGCGGTCGAGGGAGCCGAGCCGGGTGGCGAAGGTCACCGTGCGCGGGCCCGAGGCGTCGAGGGCGACCCACACATGCCGCCGCCCGATCTCGTCGCAGGTGCCCTCCACCAGCAGCCCGCCCTCCGCCAGCCGCCCGCACAGCCGCGCCCACACCGCCGCGACCTCGCCCTCCTCGTACTGCCGCAGCACGTTCGCCGCCCGGATCAGCAGCGGCGGGCTGGGCAGTGGCACCTCGAAGCCGCCGTGCAGGAAGGTGAGGCCGTCCCTCTCGTACGGCTTGGCGGCGGCGACCCGGGCGGGTTCGATCTCGATCCCCACCACGGAGACGGCGGGCGCGGCGGTCCGCAGCCGCTGGAGCAGTTCCACGGCCGTCCAGGGGGCCGCCCCGTACCCCAGGTCCACCGCGACGGGCGCCTGGGCGCGGCGCAGCGCGGGCCCGTGGACCTCGGCGATCCAGCGGTCCATACGGCGCAGCCGGTTGGGATTGGTGGTGCCGCGCGTGACGGTGCCGACGGGGCGCTTGGGTGGAGCCATACGACGAGGGTAGGCGCCCTGGGAGGGCGCGCCGGATGGCGGCCCGACGGGCAAGTTTTCGGCAAAAGAGCGGCGAAGCGGAAATGAAAAGAAGGGTTCCGGTGGTTACCGGTCACTGAGGGCGCGCGCGTGCCCTCCATGAGCATGTCCGCGCATGTCCAGAGCGCAGCGCCACCCGCCTTCCCCGGCCGAGAGGACGTCGACGTGAGCCAGTACGTGTCCCGGTTCACCGGCACCCTGGCGGGGCCGCCGCGGCTCCGGCTGCCCGGTGCCCACCGCAGGCCGCGCCGGATCGCCATGCTCAGCGTCCACACCTCCCCGCTGCACCAGCCCGGCACGGGCGACGCGGGCGGGATGAACGTCTACATCGTGGAGCTCGCCAAACGGCTCGCCGCGATCAACATCGAGGTCGAGATCTTCACCCGGGCCACCACCGGCGGGCTCGCCCCCACGGTGGAGATGGCGCCGGGCGTGCTGGTGCGGCACGTGGACGCGGGCCCGTACGAGGGCCTGGCCAAGGAGGAGCTGCCGGCCCAGCTGTGCGCCTTCACCCACGGCGTGATGCAGGCCTGGGCGGGCCACCGGCCCGGCCACTACGACCTGGTCCACTCCCACTACTGGCTCTCCGGCCACGTCGGCTGGCTCGCCGCCCAGCGCTGGGGCGTGCCGCTGGTGCACGCCATGCACACCATGGCCAAGGTCAAGAACGCCGCGCTCGCCGACGGCGACACGCCCGAGCCCGCCGCGCGCGTGATCGGCGAGACGCAGATCGTGGACGCGGCGGACCGGCTGATCGCCAACACCGCCGAGGAGGCCGACGAACTCGTCCGCCACTACGACGCCGACCCCGGCAAGGTCGCGGTCGTCCACCCCGGGGTGAACCTCGACCGCTTCCGCCCCGGGGACGGCCGGGCGGCGGCCCGGGCCCGGCTCGGCCTGCCGCAGGACGCCCTGGTCCCGCTCTTCGCGGGCCGCATCCAGCCGCTGAAGGCGCCCGACATCCTGCTGCGGGCGGTGGCGGTCCTGCTCACCGAGCACCCGTCGCTGCGCTCGCGCCTGGTCGTGCCGGTGATAGGCGGCCCCTCGGGCAGCGGTCTGGCGAAGCCGGAGGGGCTGCACAAGCTGGCGGCCCGGCTCGGCATCTCTGACGTGGTCCGCTTCCACCCGCCGGTCGGCCAGGACCGGCTCGCGGACTGGTTCCGGGCGGCGTCGGTGCTGGTCATGCCCTCCTACAGCGAGTCCTTCGGACTGGTGGCGATCGAGGCGCAGGCGGCGGGGACGCCGGTGGTGGCGGCGTCGGTGGGCGGTCTGCCGGTCGCCGTGCGCTCCGGCGAGACCGGCTTCCTGGTGGCCGGCCACGATCCGGCCGACTACGCGCGCGCCCTGCGCCGCTTCGTGGACGACCCCTCGCTCGCGGACCGGATGGGCGCGGCGGCGGCCCGGCACGCCGAGTCCTTCGGCTGGGGCACGGCCGCGTCGGCCACGGCCGACGTCTACACCGCAGCCATGCAGGAACACCGGCGTCGCGTACGCTCGCACCATGGCTGACGCACGCGCGGTGATCGACGCGTACCTCAAGGACGCGGAGCTGGAGTGGGAGTCCCCGGAGCCGGACTCGTACGTGGTGAAGCTCCCCGGTACGAGGAAGCTGTCCACGACCTGCTCCCTGCGGGTGGGGCGGCACTCCCTGTCGGTCAACGCCTTCGTGGTCCGCCACCCCGACGAGAACGCGGCGGGAGTCCACCGCTGGTGCCTGGAGCGCAACCTCCGTCTGTACGGGGTGGGTTACGCGATCGACAACCTCGGGGACGTCTACCTCGCGGGCAAGCTCCCGCTCTCCTCGGTCACGTTCGAGGAGCTGGACCGGCTGCTCGGGACGGTCCTGGAGGAGGCGGACGGGTCCTTCAACACCCTGCTGGAGCTGGGGTTCGCGGGGGCGATCCGGCGGGAGTACGAGTGGAGGGTGTCGCGGGGGGAGTCCACGCGGAACCTGGACGCGTTCAAGAGCCTGACCCACCCGAGGGACTAGCCCTGCGGCTCGCTGTGGCCGAAGTCCGCCCGCGGGCCGGCGGGGGCTGAGCGCGCAGTTCCCCGCCCCCCTTTTGGGCCCGGTGCTTGTCTGCGGGCCGGTGGGTGGCTGGTCGCGCAGTTCCCCGCGCCCCTTTTGGGTCCGGGTCCGGTCTATGTCTGCGGGCCGGTGGGGGCTGATCGCGCAGTTCCCCGCGCCCCTTTCGTGGCTGGTCGCGCCGTTCCCTGCGTTCCCCGCGCCCCTTTCGTGGCTGGTCGTGCGGTTCCGAGCGTCCCGGACTACCCAGGGGCGCGGGGAACTGCGCGATCAGCCCCCACCTCGCCGCAGGTGAACGATCGGCCGCCCGCCCGAGGGCTTTCGGGAAGGGGCGGGGT
>NZ_JBJHPC010000715.1:0-3174 GCF_045257485.1 Streptomyces sp. YS-3
CTGTGCGGTGGCGCCGTGCGCGGGGGTGGCGGAGGCGGACGGGGCGGCGGCCAGGAGTCCGCCGGTGGCGAGGGCCACCAGGGACACGAGTGCGGCGGCGGCTCTACCGGTCGGCTTTCCGAGTCCCAAGGGTCTCTTCGCGTACATGGAACTGCCCTCCATGGGGGGTCGGCCCGCCGGGATGAGGGGCGGGCGGAAGGCGACCGTCACCAGGGTGTGCATGGCGAGTGCATGACAAGATCGCCTCTGAGAAAGTGCCACCCGGCTCAGTGGTGGCACAGTTGAACGTAGGACAGGGCCCTGATACCGACAACTCCCGTACGGGCAAAGCGAAAGGCAAGGATTTCCCGGAAATCTCCTCGCGGTCCGGCTGGATCACACCGCACTGATCGCGTATACCGTGGTCGACCATGGAGCCGGAGCAGGAGTCGGTCAACAGCCTTGTCGCCCTGGGGCTTTCGCGCTACGAGGCACGTGTGTACCTCGCCCTGGTGCGGCGCGACTCCTATACGGCGGCCGAGGTCGCCCGGGAGGCCGAGGTGCCCCGCCAGCGGATCTACGACGTGCTCGACGGCCTGGTCAGGGCGCAGCTCGCGGTCGCCCACCGGGGCCGGGTCGCCACCTTCGGCGCGGTGGCCCCCGAGCTGGCGCTCACTCGGCTGATGGCTCGTCAGCGAGAGGCCCTGGAACGGCTGGAACACGTCTCGACGGGACTGACCGCGGCGCTGCTGCCGCTGTGG
This sequence comes from Streptomyces sp. YS-3, assembly GCF_045257485.1. Taxonomy (NCBI): domain Bacteria; kingdom Bacillati; phylum Actinomycetota; class Actinomycetes; order Kitasatosporales; family Streptomycetaceae; genus Streptomyces; species Streptomyces sp. YS-3. The sequence goes on from NZ_JBJHPC010000715.1 coordinate 741, forward strand.
GAGGCGGGGCGCTCCCACACCGACCCGCTCGACTACATCGAGGTGCTGCGCGACCCGAGGACGATCGCCGAGCGGTTCGCGGACATCCAGGACCAGGCCGGCCGCGAGCTCCTGACCTTCTGCCGCCCGCCGTTCGTCGCCCCCGCCGCCAACCTCCCGGGCCTCAAGGCCGCCCGGAGGCTGCGCCGGCGCGGCGGGACGGTGCGGGCGCTGTACACCTTCGACGCGCTGAGCGACGAGGAGGTCCTGGAGAACGTCGCCCGCTTCGGCGAGGCGGGCGAGGAGGCACGCTTCACCGAGGAGCTCCCCCTCAAGCTGGTGATCGCGGACGCGTCGCTGGTGCTGTGCGACATGCCGGACCCGGTGGCGGGCACGGGCGCCACGACCGCGCTCTACATCGAGCACCCGGCGCTCGCGGCCTGTCTGCGGCTGGCGTTCCTGACGGTGTGGGAGGGCGCGGAGACGATACAGCGCGTCCGCGACGGGGGCGGCGTCCGCCAGGGGTAGAGCGTGTTGCGGGTAGGGCGTGTCGCCCCGGGGCGCGGCGTCCACCGGGGTTGACGCGGTGCGTCCACCGGGGTTGATGTGGCGTGTCCACCGGGGCTGGCGCGGCGTCCGCCGGGGTTGACGCGGCGCGCCCGCCAGGGTTGACGCGGCGCGCCCGCCGGGGCAAGCGCGGGGCGGCGGGGGCCCGCCTCGCGGACCGCGCCCGCGCCGCACGCCCTTGCCGGCGCCCCGCGGGGGCTAGCGCGGGGACTCCGGGGGCCTGCCTCGCGGGCCGCGCCTGCGCCACAGACTCTTGCCGGCCGCCACCAGCACCCCCGCCACCGCGACCACCGCCAGCAGCACCAGCCAGTTGCGGAGGTAGTCCAGCGGAACCACGGTCGCGTTGGTCACCGGGCCCGGCCGCAGGATGTCCGGCAGCGCGATCGCGGTGAGGCAGCCGCCGGTCACCAGGGCCGCCCGCAGCGGGCCGCGCACCCGGGGCCGGGCCGCCACCACGCCCACGCCGACGAGCAGCACCAGCGGCGCGATCAGCCCGTCGTGCAGCACGACCGCCCCCGCCAGCCACACCGCCACGTCCCACGGCCCCTGCGCCCACACCAGCGACACGCCGAGGCCCATCAGCGCGAGCCCCAGCGCGCCCACCGCGTACCGCCCGGCCGTCACCGCGCCTCCAGCCGCGAGACCCACTTGGTCTGGAGCACGCCCGGCCGGTTGGGGGCGATGATCCGGGCCGGATAGCCGTGGTCGGCGGTGAGCACCTGCCCGTTGAGCCTGAGTGCGAGGAGGGTGAGGGGGTCGCGCGCGTAGGTGCGGCCCATGTCCATCACCCGGTAGGCGCCGTGCCGTTCGAGCGAGACGACCCGCAGCGCGGCCCCGGGCGCCCCGGCGCGCTCCATCAGGTCCCTGATCCGTACGCCGGTCCAGTGCGCGTTCTTGCTCCACCCCTCCACACAGGCGATGGGCAGCTCCACCTCGTACTGGGGCAGCGCGGCGAGCTCGTCGAGCGTCAGCTCGTACGGGCGCGGCCCGGCCACCGTGAGGCGCCAGGCCGCCGTGTCCACCCGGGTCGTCCCGGCCGCCGCCGCCGTGCGGTTGACGGGCAGGCCCAGCGGACCGTGGTCGGGGTGGCGCGGCGCCAGCAGGTCGAGGGACTTCAGCGGGGTGACGGACTGGCCCACCGTCGTCACGGTCACCGCGCCGACCGCGACCGCGAGGCCGGTGAGGAGCGAGCGCCGGTCGAGCGCGTTCTCCGGCTCGCCCGGCAGCGCGCGCGTGGCGGGCGAGCGCCGCGACCAGTACGCCGTGATGTCCGGCCACTTGACGGCCAGGTGCAGCAGCAGCGCGCCGGTCAGGAGCCAGGCGACCGCGAAGTGCACGGGAACGAAGCTGAACGGCCACGGGTACCACTGCACGGTGTTGAGCAGCCCGGTCAGCAGTTCGAAGACCGCGCCCGCGACGAGCACCGCCACCGAGAGCCGCTCCAGCGCGTGCCGTACGCCGGTGAACGCCGGCCAGACGAACAGCTTCGGATAGACGGTCCACAGCTTGCCGAAGAGCAGCGGGATCGCGGCGATGCCCGCGCCGACGTGCAGGCCCTGGGTCAGCCGGTACCCCCAGGCGGGACGGGCCGGCAGATCGTCCGCGAGCCAGCCCGGCGGGTGCTGGAGGTAGTGGCTCAGCACCCCCGTGACCATGCAGAGGAACACGGCCGCGCCGAGCAGCCGGCCGATCGCCGTCGTGGTGCGCCGGTCGTGCAGCGCGCCCCTGAACGACGGCAGCAGCGTGGACGGCGGCGGGGGAAGGGGAAGTCGTGGCCTCATGTCCCCATGACATCCCCTGGCCGCCCTGAACAGGGCTCCTGACACCTTACGGTTCCCGGACGCGTGGTGGGTTGGGCCGTCCGGGCGCCCCTCGGGCTGCGAATGTG
>NZ_JBJHPC010000716.1:0-3157 GCF_045257485.1 Streptomyces sp. YS-3
AGAGGGGGACGGCTGTGGGGGAGAGGGGGCGGAATTATCACGGCGTGATAGATCGCCATCGGCGGCCGTCCTCGCGCTGGCGATCTATCACGCCGTGATAGATCGCGAAGCACGAACAGTCGCGGGGCAGTCGCGGGGCGGTCGCGGGACAGTCGCTGGACCTATCACGCCGTGATAATCCGCGCCCCTCCTCCCCACGCACCCGGGCCGCTCACGGATGCCTCGGGGAGTCCGCCCGGAGCATCGCGGTACGGGCGTGCCGACGGCGGTCGCCGGGATGGAAGACCAGGATGATCATGCGGGCGCCGGGAGCGGTCATCGGCTGGGCGGCGCACAGGGCGACCCAGCCGGGGCCGAGGGCGAGGTGGTGCAGGGGGCGTTCGTCGCCGTCCAGGGGGAAATGAGCACCCGCGCGTTCGTAGATGCCGGAGCAGAGGGGGTCGGCGAGGACTTCCTTCTCTATCTGTTTCAGCGTCTCGTCGTGGGGGTCGGCAGCGAGCGCGCCGCGCAGATGGGGGAGGGCGAAAGGGGCCCAGGCGCTGTCCCAGTCGATCAGGACCGAACGGGCGGTGGGGTCCAGGGCCATCCAGCGCATGATGTTGTGCGGGGCGCGGCCGTGGGGGAAGAGCGCGGCGAAGGCGGCGTTGTGCGCGAGGAGGTTCCAGGAGCGGTCGTGGACGTACGCCATGTGCGCGATGCCGTCGACGGCCTCCTGCCAGACGCCCGGGAGCTCCTCACCGGAGCGGGCGTTGAGGGGGTAGGGGGGATCCTGGCCGAGACCGTAACGCCACAGGGCAATCCACTCCTGCTCGTTCATACCGAGCAGGCGGGCCACGTCTTCGAGGAGATCGGCGGGCGGCTTGCCGTAGCGGCCGGACTCCAGACGCCCATAGGTGTCGGGGGCGCGGTGCAGCAACTGGTCGATCTGGGCCTGGGAGAGCCCGGGGGCGCGCCGTCCCTGACGGGTGGGCCGGTTCAGACCGTGGCTCTCGGGGGTGATGCGGGCGCGGCGTTCGCGCAGCAGGCCGCGCAGAGCAACCTTGTCCATGAAACGTGTTCCCCATGCGTGGGCGGCCCCGTTGCCAGGTGGTGGTGGCCGCCTCGGTGAGCTGTTGCCGGTAGGGGGGTCAGCAGCCCCAGGCGGAGTCCCGTCGCGTGCGGGCCACCCACGAAGGCAGGGGGACGGCGGATGGCGCGGTGCGTGCCATAGGGGCCATAGGGGCTATAGGGGCCGTGCGGTGCTGCATCGGTGTTTCCTCTCGTACGCGGGAGGGTTGCGATGGGTGAGGGAGGGGGGGAATCGAACATCGCGTGTCCGTACGAACGTTTTCGGCCTGCTCCAGAGGCCCTGGTGCGGGCCGGTGCCGTACAGGCCCACCGGTACGCTGCCTGGTCGGACGTGTGGCGATCAAGCGGGGGCGGCTGCGTGTGTGCGCCGGGCGCAGACACGCAGGGCACCGACGGGGGCGAACCAGGTGGAGAGCGACAATCCGGCACGGCGCACGGACCGGCTGCCACCGGAGGCGGTCGAGCTGTACGGGCGGATCACCCGCCACGAGCCCCTGACGCCCGAGGACGCGCCCGTGCTGGCCCGGCTGCGGGACCGCGGCCTGGTCGCGGTGGACGCCGATCTGCCGGACATCCCGATAGCCCTGGACCCGCAGGAGGCGGCGCGGCGGCAACTGGACGCGGACCTGCGGGAGATGGCGGCGCGGGCGGCGCGGATGGCGGCGATACCCGAGGACGCGGACGAGCTGAGCGTGCACTTCGAGCGGGCCAAGTGGCGTTCGGGGCGCGGCTCGGAGTTCCTGACGGAGCCGGGGCTCGTGAACGCCCGGATCGAGCACGCCATCAGCCAGGCCCAGGCCGAGCTGCTCACGGCCCAGCCCGGCGGGCCGCGCTCCCCGGAACTCCTGGCCCTCGCCATGGACCGGGACAGCAGGGCGCTGGAGCGCGGGGTGAGCGTGCGCACCCTGTACCGCGACAGCGTCCGCGACGACGAGGCGACCCGGCAGTGGGCACGGGTGATGACCGGCAAGGGCGCCCAGTTCCGGACGCTCATCGGGCCGTTCCAGCGTTGCATCATCGTGGACCGCCGTACCGCGTTCATCTCCGACCACATCGTGAACTCCGTCCCCAGCCACGCCGCCTGGCACGTCCTGGACCGGGCGGCCGTGGCGTACATGGCGGAGGGGTTCGACCAGGAGTGGCGCCGCGCGGAGATCTGGCACGGCGACCCACGGGTTTCGGACGTGGCGGCCGGGGCGCGTACGACGCGGCTGCAGCGGGAGATCCTGCGGGACACGGCGGCGGGCATCGAGCAGCGGATCACGGCGCAGCGCCTGGGGATCGGGCTGCGAACGCTCTCGAAGGAGATCGGCAAGCTGCGCGAGCTGTGGCAGGTGTCGACGCTGGCGGAACTCACCTACCGCTGGGCACTGTCGGCGGAACGGCTGATCGACGACGTGTGAGGGCGCGGGCCTGGGAGGGCGCGCGCGGGGGAGGGGCATCCACTGCCCGCAAAGCCCACTTCCCACAAGGCCCACTTCCCACAAGCGTTTTAGGCAGAAAAATCATCAGGAGAAAACGCGGTCCCCGCTGTTGCATGCTGGGCCCGGCCGACCGGAGTCGCCCCAGCCCGGGGCTGCTTCGGTCCGTACGTCCGCTGTCACGGGGGACTGCCATCCGCGCGCATGCCAGAACCGGCAGTGCGGAGCCTGTCGCCGGGCTCTGCCGGGCATCGCGCGGGGCCGGGTGTCCGAGCCGGGACCCCCGGACGCTGCCGAGTCTCGGCACGCCTCCCGTGCCCAGCGCCGACGTCCCCGGCACCCGCCCCGCAGCCGTGCCCCGGCTGTCAGGGTCAATCGCCCGCGCTCCCGGAACAGGCCCTGCCCGCCCGGAACTTCGGCACGAGACCCCAGAACGCGCTGACGAAACGATCCGTCAGCGCGTTTAATGCGCCCATGCGCAGACGGGGCAACACCCGGGCCGGTACCCAGGCCGAAACAACGACCCTCACGGCAGCCCTCACAGCAGCCCTGCTGACGCTCTGTACGGCCGCCTGCGGCCCCTCCACCACCCCGGAGGCACCCGACGGCCCGAGCGGCGGCAAGAGCCGCCCAGCGCCCCGTACGGGCTTCTCCGTCCGCTACGAGCC
>NZ_JBJHPC010000717.1:0-3154 GCF_045257485.1 Streptomyces sp. YS-3
CGACCTGGTCACCCGCGGCGAAGGGGAGTACGTGGCGGCGCCCCCGACCCGGGTCGGGGGCGCCGCCACGTACTCCCCTTCGCCGCGGGTGACCAGGTCGATCGAGGAGGCCGTCCAGCCCAGCCGGCGCACCAGGTCCGGGACCTTCGCGCAGGCTCCGGCGACCTGGTCACCCGCGGCGAAGGGGAGTACGTGGCGGCGCCCCCGACCCGGGTCGGGGGCGCCGCCACGTACTCCCCTTCGCCGCGGGTGACCAGGTCGATCGAGGAGGCCGTCCAGCCCAGCCGGCGCACCAGGTCCGGGACCTTCGCGCAGGCTCCGGGCAGCACGAAGAACAGCATCCGGCGGTCCGGGGTGCAGGTGACCGGGCCGAGCGTGAGCTCCATGCGCTCCATGCGGGCGAGCGCCAGGAAGCCGGCCGACTCGGGGACGTCGATCGCGTCGAAGGTGCGGCCGGTGGGGAGCAGGATCGACGCCTTCGGCTGCTTCGACCACAGACGGCGGGCGGCCACCGCGCTGCCCGTGGCCTGGCTCGCCCAGTCCGGCCGGGACGGGTGCGCCCCCGGCGCGGGGCAGGCGGCGTCGCCGCAGGAGCAGTGCTCCACGCCCTCGGCCGCCTCCAGCCAGGTGCCGGGGAACACGTCCCAGTGCCGCTCTTCCGCGTACCGCACCGCGCTGTCGAGGAGCTGGTCACCGCGCTGCTTGGGGATCTGTGCGGCTTCCGTGCCTGTGATGGTCTCTTCCACGCAGAACTCAACTCCCGCCATCACCGCGGGTTACGGGCGCGCGACAGGCGGCGCAGGAGCATCGATCCTGCATCCGGGGCGCATGGGTGCATGGATGGGGGCGCGCGTGCGGCTGCGCCTCTCGTGGCGGGTAACCACAAGCGGGGGGCTCAGCGGAACCGGACAATGCGCGCGTTCGTTCGACATCACCCGTGACCGTTATTCATCCGATTAACGGCACATGCTGTGTTTCTTGCGCTTCCTGCGTTTCCCGCATTTTTCCACGTTCCCTCCGCTTCTTTCGCATTCTCTGCCTTTTCGCAGGGCAGTGATCACAGCAGTGATCAACTGCCGCATCAGGGGGTTCACATGGCAGCCAGGCCGCTAGTCGCCCGCCAGCCCAATGAACGGCTGCAGGCGCTCATCCAGGAAGCCGGGTGCTCCAACGCGGGTCTCGCCCGGCGCGTCAACATGGTCGGCGCCGAGCGCGGGCTCGACCTCCGGTACGACAAGACATCGGTGGCGCGCTGGCTCCGCGGCCAGCAGCCCCGGGGACGGGCGCCGGGCATCATCGCGGAGGCGCTGGGACGCAAGCTCGGGCGCACGGTGACGATCGACGAGATCGGCATGGCGAACGGCAAGAACCTGGCGTCGGGGGTGGGCCTGCAGTTCTCGCCCACCGTCCTCGGCGCGATCGAGCAGGTCTGCGAGCTGTGGCGCAGCGACGTGGGCCGCCGCGACTTCCTCACCGGCTCCACGGTCGCCGCCTCCGCGCTCGTTGAGCCGAGCCGCGACTGGCTGATCACCGGGGCGGACGCGCAGGTGGCCCGGCACGCCGGGCAGCGGGTCGGGGCCGCGGACGTCGACGCGGTGCGGGCGATGACGGACGCGCTGGTCGATCTCGACCACCGGTTCGGCTCCGGGCACGTACGGCCGGTGGTCGTCCACTACCTCAACAGCGTGGTGTCCGGGCTGCTGGCGGGCTCGTACCGGGAGACGGTCGGGCGCCAACTGTTCGCGGCGGTGGCGCGGCTGACGGAGCTGGCGGGGTACATGGCGGTCGACACCGGCCAGCCCGGTCTGGCCCAGCGCTACTACATCCAGGCGCTGCGGCTCGCCCAGGCGGCCGGGGACCGGGGGTACGGCGGATACGTCCTGGCCGCCTCCATGAGCCACCTCGCCGCCCAGCTCGGCAACCCCCGGGAGATCGCGCAACTGGCCCGGGCGGCGCAGGAGGGGGCCCGGGGCCGGGTGACCCCGCGCGCGGAGGCGATGTTCTTCGCGGCGGAGGCGCGCGGGCACGCGCTGCTCGGGGACGCGCGTACGTGCCAGACGGTGGCGGGGCGGGCGCTGGCCGCGATGGAGGCGGCGTCCTCGTCGCCGGACTCCGGGGACGACCCGTCGTGGATCGCGCACTTCGACCACGCCTACCTCTCCGACGAACTCGCGCACTGCCACCGGGACCTGGGGCAGCCCGAGGCGGCGGCGCGGCGCGCGGAGGAGTCCCTCGCGGGCCACCCCGAGACACGGGCGCGGCGCCGGGCGATCGGACTGGTCCTGCTGGCCACGGCGCAGGTGCAGCAGCGGGAGGTGGAGCTGGCGTGCGCGACGGGGACGCGGGCGGTGGAGCTGCTGTCCACGCTGCGTACGAACCGGGGGGCGGACTATCTGGACGATCTCCAGCAGCGGCTGGAGCCGTACGCGGACGAGCCGTCGGTACGGGAGTTCGGGGCACGCCTGGAACTCCAGGCGGCGTGACGTCATCTTCGGCCGCCGGGCCGGTGCGGAGTGCGTCTGCGGCCCGGTGGGCGGCTGGTCGCGCAGTTCCCCGCGCCCCTKAGGTACTCCRCCGCAGCCGGAGAACCSYCCTCGGCCTGCCRCACCWGYCTTTCGSCTGCGGACCGTGSWGGSTTGCTCGCGCAGTTCCCCGCGCCCCTAACTACCCAGGGGCGCGGGGAACTGCGCGCTCAGCCACAGACAACCGRCRGAYAACCACCGGSCCYTKAAGGGGCGCGGGGAACTGCGCGACCAGCCAYCCACYSACCCGCAGACGAACCCCGGCCCGCCTACCGGCCTCACCAGGCGGCGTGGCACCCCGCCCCGCCGACCCGGTAGCGTGACTCGACGATTCCGTAGTCCCACGCGTAGGAGTCCCGGTGACGCAGAGCCGACAGGGTGACGAGCCGCAGCAGCCCGCTGCACGGCCCGCACACGAGGGCGTCGTGCTGCCCGCCGACGGGTCCGCCCCCTGGCCGCCCGGTGGCCGGCCGTGGGAGGCCCGGCAGGACGGGTGGGCGCAGCCGCTGCCCCCGGAGAGCGGTGACGCCACCCAGTACATCGCCCCCGTACCGGCGGGCGCGGAGGAGACGCAGTACCTCACGCCGCCCCCGGCGAACGCCTCGGACGCCACGCAGTACATCGCGCCCGCC
>NZ_JBJHPC010000718.1:0-3151 GCF_045257485.1 Streptomyces sp. YS-3
CCGGAGGAGAGCGTGCTCGGCCCCCCTAACCCCCCGGCGACGCAATCGCGCGAGCCGCTCGGACCTCCTGGCGCAGGGGGCCGAGCACGCTCTCCTCCGGGCCCGTCAGCGATGCCCGGACCTCCACCAGCGTGGACGACGCCCTCAGCCCGGCCGCCAGCCCGCGCAACTCCCGTACCGCCGCCGCCACTTCCGGCGCCGAGGGCGGCTCCGCGCCGTGGTTCACCCGTACCCGCGCCGCCGTCGTCGCGTCCACGATCCGCTCCACCGCCACCACCAGCGGCCACCACGCCGCCGCCCGCGCCCCCATCGGCGGCGGCTCGGTCAGCGCGCGCTGGAACTCGGAGCGGACCACCGACAGGTCGCGGTAGATGCGGCGGCGGCGCCGCACCCGTTCCGCCTGGTCCCGGCCCTCCCCCGCGAACGCGCACTCCACGTACCCCGCCGCGTCCTCCACCGCGTCCGCCAGCCGGTCCCCGATCCGGGTGTGCCAGCTCTCCGGCCACAGCAGATAGCCCGCCACCAGCGAGATCCCGCAGCCGATCAGGCTGTCCCACAGGCGCGGCAGCACCAGGCCGAAGCCCTGGTGGTTGAGGAGGTCGGACAGGAGCAGGATCACCGGGGTGATCGCCGCCGTCTGGAAGACGTACCCCTTCGCCGAGAACGCCGGGATCAGCGCGGCCAGCACCACCATCACCGGCACGTCCCACCACCCGCGCGGCACCTCCGCCAGCACGGCCGCGGCCGTCACCAGACCCACCGCCGTGCCCAGCGCGCGCAGCACCGCCCGCGAGAACACCGAGCCGAAGTCCGGCTTCAGGACGAACGTGACGGTCAGCGCCACCCAGTACGAACGCTCCACCGCCACCAGCGACACCAGTGCCTGGGCCAGCCCGATGCAGAGCGCGAGCCGCAGCCCGTACCGCCAGGACGCCTGGGAGAACAGCACGTTGCGCGCGCCGCGCCGCAGCCGTATGCGCAGCGCCGCCGGGCGTCCGAGGCGGTCGTCGACGTTGTACGGGTCGGGGTCCGGCTTGTGGACCACCACGGCGGCGTGCCGCAGCGCCGCGTCCACCGCCCGCTCCGACGGCCTGGCCGCCTCCGGGAGCGCCAGGTCCGGTACCGGTCCGGTGTGCGCCCGCTCCACCGCCGTCGCCAGCTCCCGTACGGCCGCGGGGATCTCGGAGGGCAGGGACCGCCCGCGCAGATGGGCCGCGGGGGCGGCCTCCACCAGCGGGATCACCACGTTCAGCTGGGCCAGCAGCCGTACCAGCGGGCTGCGCCGTCCGTGGTCGCGGGCGCGGCGGGCGAGGACCAGGTCGTACGCCGTGTTGAGCGACTGCGTGACCGCCTGGCGTCTGGCGTCGTACGCCGGTGTGCCCGCCGCTTCGAGGAGGTCGGCCACCGCCCGGTAGGTGGCGGCGACGGCCGTCCGCTCCGGGACGCGGTTGCGCAGCGGCCAGCCGAGCAGGGTGAGCAGGAGGACGAAGAGCCCGCCGAGGGAGAGCAGCAGGGGCGCCTTCCACCACGGCGAGGGCATCGGGAGTCCGGCCCCGACCACGGCGTTCAGCAGGAGCAGCAGTCCGGACACGGACGCCACCGCACCGATGGACGAGATCATTCCGGAGACGAGGGCGACCAGGGTGAGCGCGGCGACCGCGAACCAGCCCTCGCCGTACACCAGGGTGCCCAGCGTGACGCCGATCGCGCCGAAGAGCTGCGGCACGGCGATGTTGAAGACCCGCATCCGGTAGGCGTCGGCGGTGTCGCCGATGACTCCGGAGAGGGCGCCCATGGACACCAGCGCGCCGTACGCCGGCTGGTCGGTGGCGAAGCCCACGGCGAGCGGGGCCGCGAGCGCGGCTCCGGCCCGGGCGACGCCCGGCCACACGATCGGGGTGCTCTGCGGGCGCAACCCGCCGACCAGCCACTGCGGCGGCGCGAGCCGCACCCGTCCCCGGCCGCCCGGGCCCCTGTCCACGTCGAGCTGTGCACCCATGGCATCAGTATGCGATCAAGGCGAATCGAACCTTTTGGGTGGGTCTACTCGCGCCGGGAGAGAACCGTAAAGCCGAATATTTATCCACACCCTGTGGACAAACTTTTCCGTCTGCGCTGCGAAAACGGACATCTACGGCACGAACAACGTTTTCCCCCGCGCGCCGCCCGTCCGATTCCGCTGCATCGCCTCCGGCACCTTCTCCAACGGGTATTCCGCCTCCACGGGCACGTGCACCTCACCCGCCAGTGCGGCGGCGGCCAGCGCGTCGAGCAGCGCAGCCGACGCCGTGAGCTGGAAGTTCACGCCTTTTCCGGTCGGCGCCGCGCCCCGGGTGCTCAGCGCCGCGCCACCCGGACGCATCAGCCGCGCATACGCGTCGAAGGCCTCCGCGTCCGCCGACACCAGGTCCACCACCGCGTCCACCCCGCCCGGCACGGCCCGTTCGCACGCCTCGCGCACCGACTGCTCGGTGGAGTCGATCGCCAGGGCCGCGCCCAGCGCCCGCATCCGCTCCCGCTCGTCGCCCCGCACCACCGCCACCACCCGGATGTCCCGCGCCGCCGCCAACTGGGTCAGCGCGCTGCCGACCCCGCCCGCCGCGCCCACCACGAGCATCGAGTCGCCCGGTTCCAGCGCCACGCCGGTGCGCAGGATCTGGAGCGCGGTCATCCCGGCCGTGGGCAGCGCCGCGGCGGCCCGCAGCGCGAGCCCGTCGGGCACCCCGGCGATGGCCGAGTCGTGCGGCACCGTCACGTACTCCGCGTACGTACCGGTCCCCACCGGTGGCCGGGCCGCCTGGCCGTACACCGCGTCGCCCACCACGAACCGGTTCTCGCCGGGCCCGACCACGTCCACGCGGCCGGCGAAGTCGACGCCGAGGACCAGCGGGAAGACGTGCGGGGCCCGGCCGTCGAGGAGGCCGTCCGCGACCTGCCAGTCGAACGGGTTGAGAGCCGCGTACGCGACCTTCACCAGCACTTCGCCGGGGCCGGGCTCCGGCTTGGGGACATGGACGACCTCCGGCATGGCCCTGAAGGCCTGGACCGCGACAGCGCGCATACCTTGACGCCTCCTGCTCGGCCCCCCTGCAACCGGGCTTCCGGACGGTCCGATCCTCACCCAGGAGCGCGCCGCCCGCACCCCGGGAAA